>JBGUGW010000195.1:0-6616 GCA_045111695.1 Candidatus Cryptobacteroides sp.
CTCGTGAGCTGTACCCTGGGACTCGAAGTAAACATGGTTTACACCGGTCTTTTCAAGGAACAGATGGAAGTCGCGGACGCCTGTATACATCTGGCCGGGCTCTTCGGTGCCGGTGCCGACATAAAGGAGTTCAACCTCGTTGTTGAGCGAAGCCGGATAGCGCTCCTCGGTGGGAGCGAGGCCCGAGCCGCTGAAACCTCCGATATAGGCGAATTTGTCCTTGTGGTTGAGGCCGATGGCCCAGCTCTGGAAACCGCCCATCGAAAGGCCCGTAATGGCCCTGTGCATGCGGTCGGGCAGGGTGCGGTAGCGGGTGTCGATCATCGGGACTATCTCCTCGGTGACGACCCTGTCAAGCGGTGTGAAGTCCATGATCATTCCGCCGGCCCTTCTAGGCTGGAAATCCGGCTGGTCGGCAAGCGTGGCTTCGCCACGGTCCATCACGACCAGCATCGGCTTGCATTCGCCGGCTGCGATGAGGTTGTCCATGATATTGTCGACCTTGCCCTGGATGGGCCAGCTGGTCTCATTCTCACCGCCTCCGTGGAAGAGGTAGAGAACGGGGTAGTGCTTTGAAGGATTGCTCTCGTACTCGGCGGGAACATAGACATAGCAGATCCTCCAGGACTTCGTGAGATCGGAGTAGTAGCGCTGCATACGGATCTCGCCATGCGGAACCTCTTTCTCAAGATAGTAGTCCACACCGGCCTCGGGGATCTCGATGCCGCTGGACATCATTCCGCAGCCGTAGAAGAGCTTGCTGGAAGGGTCGGCGACCTTGACTCCGTCGATATGGATGAAATAGTAGTGGAATCCCGGGACCTGAGGCTCGCATGTAACCTCCCACACGCCGTCGGCGTTCTTGGTCATAGGATAGAGCTTTCCGAGATCGAGTTCAACGGTCTTGGCATTGGGAGCCACTACCTGAAAGGTCGCGCTAAGGTCGGGATTGACCATCGGATACTGCTTGCCGTCGAGGTTGGTCGTGGCCGGAGTCGGCTTCGTAATCTGTGCGAATGAAATGCCCGCGAAAGAGAGCAACGCAAAGGTGATGAGTATTATCTTTTTCATAAGGCATTCCTATTTGAAGAGTTTCTGTGCATACTGGTACAGGCAGCGGCGCCATGTCAGCCACTCGTGGGCAGTAAGCGGCGACTGGTAGAAGGTGTTCTCGATGCCGTGGCCGAGCAGCACTTCGTGCATGTGCTCGATGTTATTGCCCTCGGCTCCGCCATTGGCCATGAAAACGAGATGGTATTTCTCATTGAATGCCTTGGGATCGCTGAAGATGCCGTTGTAGGCTGCGGCGAACTTCTCGGGATCCTCGAAGCCTGCGGGCCGCGAGCGGAACTCTCCGATCACGATGATGCCGCTGAAACCGGACACCCAGGAGAAGAGTTCAGGATAGCCGAATCCGAGGTCGTAGGCCTGCTTGGCGCCCCAGGAAAGGCCTGCGGTAGCCCTGTGGTCGCGGTCTGCGACCGTGCGGTAACGGGCGTCGATGAAAGGCACGACCTCCTTGGTCATGACCTCCTCATACGCGTCGGAACCGTCCTTGGCGCTGTGAGCGACGCCGCTGCCCATCACGATGATCATAGGCTCAGCCTTGCCCTCTGCGATGAGGTTGTCGAGGATGACATCCGCGAAGCCCTGGTAGACCCAGCCGGTCTCATCCTCGCCGCCTCCGTGCTGGAGATAAAGGACGGGGAAACGCTTGTCGCGGTTCACCTCGTACTCCGGGGGAGTGTAGACAAACAAAGTACGGTACTGGTCGCAGGCCTTGGAATAGAACTTGACCGAGCGTACTGAACCGTGAGGGATGTCAGTACGGGGTGTATAGAACGCAGCCTCATCAGGGCCTTCGTTCACCTCTATGGCACTGGCATAGCGGCTCATGCCGAAGAAGGTGTAGGTGGCAGGATCGGCTACGGAGCAGCCTCCGATGATGTAGGAATAGTAGTGGAAGCCTTCCACCATCGGTTTGGTGGTGGCGGTCCAGTAGCCTTCGGCGTCCTTTTCCATCTGGTACCTTCCTCCGCAGTCAACGATCATGGACTCGGCGTTCGGGGCCTGGATGCGGAAAGTGACGGAGTTATCGGCATTGATGCGCGGATACGCATTCCTGCCGACATTGTAGTCGCTCGGATGCTGCGCGGACAACTGCCACGGCGCAAACAGCAGCGCTACGAGAAAGAGTTTGGTCAAATGTTTCAGCATAATATGGTAAGTGAGTGATAATCAATAAGTGGATTTGATCCGCGATGCGGTCATGACTATGTCGCGCGAGGCCGCGGGAGCGGCAGGCGCGGCACCTGGCCTGGTGCGTGGCTGGGGACCGACGATCGTGACGGTAAGCTCATCGAATCCCTCGCTGAACGCGAAGCGGAAGCTCTCCTGGCATCCATTGTTAAAAAGTGAAAGGTAATATGCGGACAGTTCGTCAGGAGCGGTCCAGGAGCAGTATCCGGCAGTCGTCATCGGGGTGACGCCCATGGTGTTGGCATATACCGTACCTCCGAACATGAGGGTCCTGTCCGTGGCACCCATCTTCCAACTGTCAAGGCCGAAGGGAATATTGTGGATAGCAGAACCTGTCTCAAGGGTTAGGTACATGTCTCCGGCAGCATCGAAACGGAATGCGATACCAGTGATGCCATAGGTATTCTGATGCATCTTGTAACGGAGTGTCCTGGAAACGACGGATGGTTGCATCCTGGTGGCAGGGAAGGGGCGCTTCAATGCATAATCCTTGATGGCCGCATCCAGGTCGAAACCCTTATTGGGCTTGAGTTTCTTGTCGCTCATGCTGTCCAGCATGTTGTATATCAAACTGTTAAAACCGGCTTCGTCCCCAATCTGTCCGTTCGATGCAACCACAAGGTCGTAGTCAGGAATGACCATTATAAGCTGGTTCTGGCCGCCGATGGCACGGTACGAATTGCGCCGTCCCATCCATACTTGATAGCCGTATCCCTGGCCTCCGTCGTCCTTGTTGTTCTCCTCCTCGGACACTCCGGGGCGCTGGAAGATATGCGGTGTCGTCATCGCTTCTACCCATTCGCGGTTCAGCATTTGCTTCCCGTTCCACATGCCCTTGTTCTTCAGAAAAATGCCGAATTTGGCGAGATCAGAAGTCTTGGAATGCATGCCGCCGTTGCCCATGTTACGGCCGTCCATGTCCATCTCCCAGACGACGTCATTAATCCCCAAGGGATCGAGGAGGCGAGGCTTCAGGTACTCGTAAAGGGTGAGGCCGGTGACCCTCGTGATGATATTGGAAAGCATGTGCGAGCAGGTGATGTTGTATGCGAAGGATGTGCCCGGCTCATGGGCGTAGTCCATGGCCAGGAACGACCGCACCTGGTCGGTGCCGGAGCCGGGATAAGATGTTCTTGCATGGCCCGCGGACATGGTCAGCAAATGCTCCACGGTGAGGCGCGCCAGTTCGGGAGCGGGGTGCTCCGGCATCAGCTCAGGGAAGAATGACTGCACCTTGTCGCTGACCTTCAGGAGGCCTTCCTGTACGGCGAAACCGACGGCTGCGCCGGTGAAGGACTTCGTGGCCGAATACATCGCGTGAGGATACTGCGGTCCGTACGGCGCCCACCAATGCTCGGCAACGACCTTGTCGTGACGGAGGATCATGAGACCGTGCACCTCGTACCCGCCCTCGTCCAGGGCCTTGAAGAATTCGGCAATGGTTTCCGAAGGGATGCCCTCCGCCTCCGGAGTGCTGCGCGGCAAGCCGTCGTCGTAGTAGGGCAGAGTCTGAGCGGAAAGGCTGATGCAGCCAAGGGCTGCGAGACAGCATAGAGTTCTGTTCAATGTGTTCATATGGATGTGGTTAGATTGTCGTTCAATGTTTTAAAGCCGCCAAAAGTTCGTCAATGCTGCCGACGACCCCGTCGAAAAGCTTGTACATCAGCTCCGGCTCCTGCATCTCCGGGATATAGACGAACACGCGTCGGCCGGCTCCGGCCATCCATCCCGCCTCGGTGTGGGCGGAACGGCCGCTCGGCAGCACGAGGACGCAGGTGTCAGCCCACTCAAGCGCCTCGAGGTCAGCCTTGACCTGCCTTTCTGCCTTAGGGTGGTGAAGCCCCTGCGCATACTCCTCGAAACTCCAGTTCAATGCGTTCTCTTCAATATCCGTCCACCTGAAGCCGTTGCCCCCGTGCGGAGGATTACGGAAATCATATACCTCGTGCCCGTCAGCGCGGAGGGCATCCACCACGGCCGGATAGTATTTGTTCCTCCAGCTGGATGCTACATATATCTTTGACATGGTCAGGTCTGATCAGATGATGATTTCGATCTGTGCGGTCTCGTTGGCCTTGAACGTGTACTGGACATGGTCGCCGTCCTTGGCCAGCTCCTTGCCATTCACAAGGATGCGGCAGCCTTCCCGGCGGTTGCGGAGCGTCAGGGTCTGGGCCTGATTGGAGGTGATGGAGGCACGGATGCCCTTCTCGTCCCAGTCCATATGATTAAGCTTGGCGAAGGTATACAGCCAGACGCCGTCAATGGAGCCGTGCATCAAGTTGTCGGGCATCACCGGCAGGAATTCCACCGTACCGGGCTCGCTGAAGACGCACATCTCCACCAGGAACGCCGGGACAGCGCCCGTCAGATCCGGGAACACACCCCTGTAGGGGAAGTGGCTGGCCTGCAGCGTACGGCGGACGAAGCCGTGGTTGAGCAGCTGGCTCAGGTTCTGCTCGGCTTCTTCCATGTCCTTCAGGCGGATGGCCGTGAAGGCACGGTGGATGATGCCATGGGCGGAGTCGTCCTGCTGGGCGCGCTTGCGGTTGGAGATTATGATGGCTTCCGTCAACTCGGGATCCTTTTCGGGCGTGACTGCACGGCCGGGCCATACGTCATAATGGTGGGACACGTGGCGGTGGTTGTAGTTCTCCTCGATAGTCGGCCAGGCCCATTCCTTGAGACCGCCGTCCAGGTCCAGGAGATAGGTTGGAAGAGATGCAAGCTGGGCCTCCCAGTGGGGGATGTTCTCCTCCTCGATGCCCAGGGTCTTGCAGCCATCGATCAGGTTCATCAGGATCTCGCGGCAGATGGCGATGTCCATGACGGAGTTGATCCTCGTGGGATTGATGTCCCTGCTGGTGACCGTCTCAAAGCCGGGATTCGGGGTCGGGTCCTCCGGAGAGAAGGACGGATAGAAGATGACCTTGCCGTCCGGACCACGGTCGCACGCGTAATCCTCGTAGAACAGGGCCATTTCCTTGTAGGCCGGAATCAGGCGTGTCCGCAGGAATTCCTTGTCTCCTGTGACGAGGTAGTAGCCCCACAACTCGTTGTAGACCCAACCCAGGCAGCCCGTCCAGGCGTAATGCGGATAGGTGCGGGAGAAATGATAGTACAGGCCGGAATCCGGGTCGCAGTGAACGCTGGCCAACAGGCCGCGGGCGCCGTAGAGCAGCATCGCGTTGGTGCGGAAGTCATCGAACTTCGTCTCGTAATATTGGAAATACCTGTCCATCTCGTCGAAGAGGCCAGTGTTGTTTCCCGCGCAGACCTGCAGGTTGGTGTTGATGTTGTGCTGGCCCGTCAAAGGAGGATACACGCCCGTCTCATAGATCTGGAAGAAGCGGCCCATGTCATAAAGCTTCTCCAGCAGGGCTGGATCCAGCTCGTTCTCGCTGTGGGCGCGACGGAGCAGTTCCTCGCCGGAAAGCAGCATGTCTTCGTCGGGACTAAGATGGATCCGGGAACGGTCCATCCGCTCGCCGATGTACTTTTCGTTACCCTTGAGCATCTGGTCGAAATCGACTTTCATGGCCAGCAGTCCGTCACGGACGGGCTTGGCGCATTCAAAGGTGAAGTCATTTTCGAACCTCGCGATCTTCGCGACGATTATCAGGCCGTCCGCGCCGGAAATCTTCATGCCTTTTTCGGTCTTTTTCATAGTGCCGCCTTCGGGCAGGAAGCGGATGACCACGGCGAAGCCCTTATGGCCGAAATCAGGATTGTACGCGCAGGCCAGGGTGATCACGCCGTCCTCGATATTCAGTTCATGTGTGCTGCCAGTCAATCTGGGCAGCTGCATCTCCACGTCCAGGTCCAGCTGTCCCTTCGGCGCAGTGAAGCGGTTCACTGTGACGTCCCCGTCATAGGCGCAGAAGCATTCGTTCCGGAAAGAACCGCGCGCATCAGTCCACATTGCGGTAATCATACCGTTCTGCATGTCCAGGAAGCGCAAATAGTCCCGGGTATCGGGCTGCTCCGGCCGGCGGAAGGTGAGCGTGAAGGCCTGGTGCCTCCGCGGCCCGCCGACGGGATACAGAATCTCGTTATCGAAATTCATGTATTTTTCGAAGCCGGCCTTTTTCTGGGCCTCGTCCACCAGGGCGTTCGCCTCATCCGGCTTGCCCTCCAGCAGCAGCTGGCGGATGCGGGGCAGGTAGGGGCGCATGTCCGGAGGCAGGGGAGTCTCCGCCCATTTCGGCTCAAAGAGCAGCTCCTGGGTATAGGACATCACCTCGTTATAGGGCTGGCCGGAAGCCTGGATGCGCAGGGAACCGTTGCCGGTGATGAAATAGTCCGAAGGCTCTCCCGCGGGGGCGATGGAGCAGATATTGTGCTTCGGCAGGATGGA
>JBGUGW010000196.1:0-10480 GCA_045111695.1 Candidatus Cryptobacteroides sp.
GGGCATTCTGGGGTGCAGGGCGGGTGGTCTCCTGTACGCACCTGCGCGCGACCGCCAGCCACACTTAAAGCATTACTTTAGATGAGAGGACGAAAACCGCTTCCAAAGGAGATTCTTCAGCTCCGTGGCACCGATAGGAAGGACCGAGACAGGCCCGCTTCCGTGACCGGCGCGAAGATTACGGTCGAGGACGTCGGCGCGTGCCAGATCTCCGGACTGCAGTCGGCGACCCGCAGGGCGCGCGACATCTACTGGCGCACGGTCCGCAAGGTGGCCGCGCTCGGGATGCTTGAGGAATCCTTCCTCGCCCAGATCTTCTTCTACGCCGTGGAGTACGATCACTTCATGACGTGCTGCGAGTCGGTCAGGAAGGACGGGCTGTATCTCGTGGTGGAGGGGAAGAAGGGGACGGTCGTCGTAGCGAATCCTGCCGTGAAGCAGCGCGACAAGGCCCTGGAGCTCCTCCTGAAGATAGGCTCGAACTTCGGCTTCTCGCCGGTCGACAAGCAGCGAATCAGGGTCGACGCCGAGGACCCGAAGGACAAGAAGATGAAGGCGTTCTTCGCCGCCATATACGAGGATAGCGATGAAGGCGAAATCGACGATCAGTAGGGTACACGACTATGCGAAGGCGGTCCGCGACGGCTCACTCCCGAGCTGCGAGATGGTCCGCCTCGCCGTAGACCGCTGGTATGCGGACTGGGAGAGGGACGACATCTACTTCGACGAGAAGGCCTTCAACAAGGTGGTCCGGTTCTCGAAGATCCTGAAGCATTTCAAGGGTGAGTTCGCCGGCCGCCCCGTCCTCCTGGAGGACTGGCAGCTGTTCATCGTGGCGAACATCTTCGGATGGAAGATGCGCTCCACCGGCAAGCGTCGCTATACCTATGCGGACGTGTACGTCCCCAGAAAGAACGGCAAGACCACCTTCGCCGCCGTGATAGCGCTCTATATGCTGATAGCGGACGGGGAGTCCGCCGCCGAGGTGTATTCCGCCGCGGTCGACAAGGCCCAGGCGAAGATCTGCTTCGACACGTCGGCCGAGATGGTCCGGAACTGCGACCTCTTCGAGTTCGCCAGGGTGTTCAGGAAAGGCTCCATCGTCGTTGAGGAGAACGCTTCTACATACAAGCCGCTCTCCAAGGACACGAAGAACAAGGACGGCCTTAACATCCATTGTGGCATCTGCGACGAGCGCCACGCATGGAAGACGAACGAGATCTACGAGGTCCTGAAGACCGGAACAGGCGCCCGGTCCCAGCCTCTCATCTTCTCCATCTCCACCGCCGGCACCGACACATCCTATCCCTATTTCCAGGATCTGGAATTCCTTCGCCAGGTGCTTCTCGGAATCAAGGAGAAGGATAATCACTTCATCATGCTCTACGAGCCGGACAAAGGCGACCGATGGGACGATCCGGACACGTGGAGGAAGGTCAACCCGAACTTTGGGATCTCCCTCGGCGAGAAGTACATGAGGGACGAGTGCAAGGAGGCGAGCGAGAAGGGAGGCTCAACGCTGGCCGCCTTCCAGACGAAGAACCTGAACATGTGGGTGGACGCTCCGGAGGTGTGGATTCCGGACGACGAGGTTGCCGCCAACGGCGGGCCCTTCGACGAGGCGCAGCTGGCCGGCGCGGAGTGCTATGTCGGAATCGACCTCGCGTCGAAGACCGACATCACGGCCACGGCCTTCTTCTTCCCGAAGTTCAACGTGGTCAAGTTCCTGTTCACCATCCCGGAGGCGAAGATCCAGGACACCGGCGTCGAGGACGACGTGGTGGATTACAGGCTGTGGCGCGAGCAGGGATGGATAACGGTGGCGCCCGGCAAGGTCCTGGACGAGGACTGGTATCTGGCGCAGCTGCTGAACGAGCTCGGGAAGTACAACGTCAAGTGCATCGCCTTCGACCCCTGGGGCATGTGGGACCTGAGGAACCGGTTCGGCAAGTATGACTCGAAGCTGATGGAATACCAGCAGAGCATCCGCTTCATGTCCGTCCCGACGAAGGATCTGGAGGCGAGGGTGCTCCGGCACGAGCTGAACTTCCTCGGGAATCCCGTTATCCGGTGGATGTTCAGGAACGTTGTTATCTACCGCGACCCGAATGCGAACATCAAGCTCGACAAGGCGAGATCCAGGAACAAGATAGACGGCGTCGTGGCCATGGTGGACGCCATCGGCGGGTATCTTACGAAGACCTCGAACGGAAAGCAGGCATACACAAACCACACTCTTCGGACGATTCAGCTATGATTAACGCGCACAGGCTCGTCACGGACGAGGGTTTCATCGCCGCCTTCTGGGAGCGGCTTAAGGAGAGGAGAAAGGAAGACAAGTCCGTCTCTCAGGAATCCGTTTTCGAAGAGCTGAATGAAGAGTATTATTCCGTGTTCGGAGAGGACCGCTTCAAGTCCTTCGACGCCTTCCGAAAACGCCGCGACAGGCGTTGATTGTCATTTGGTTTAGACTTTCGGAAAATTGTCCAGCACTTTCTCTTGCTATTTATCGACACTTGTGTCGAAATGGCAAAGAAACCCGAACGCAAAGGCCTGAAGGGCAGACTGCGGAGCTGGCTCCTGGGCCCGTCGAGCAGTATCGGCAACCTGGTCGGCATCTGTAACAACGGCATCGACGCCGGGGTTACTGTCAACACGGACACCGCCCTGAGGTTCACGGCCGTCTTCGCGGCCATCAAGCTGCTCTCCGAGAACATAGCCGGCCTGCCGAAGTCGGTCATGGTAAAGACCAAGGACGGAGGCTACGAGCCTGCGTCCGATCATCCTGCCTACGCCCTTCTCTCAGACACCCCGAATCCGTACACCGACATCTTCACGTTCTGGTTCACCGTCCTCGGCTGGGTGCTGGGGAAGGGAAACGCCTTCGTGATCATCCGGTACGAGAGGGGGAAGCCGGTCCGTCTGGACCAGGTGAACCCCGACTGGGTGAAGGTCGACTTCGTGAACGGCAGCAAGGCATACGTCGTGAAGACGCCGGGAAGGGACTTCTCCTTCCTGGACGGCACCTACCTCGACAACGAGATGCTGCACTTCATGCTCTTCACGAGGAACGGCATCGTCGGCGTCGACCCCATCAGCTACAATGCGGCCGCCATCGGGGAGGGAATCGCGGCCCAGAAATACACGTCCGACTTCTTCCGCACCGGCGGCGCCATCAAGGGCACCCTGGAGACGGATCAGTCCCTCGGCGACGATGACTACGAGAACTTCATGAGGCACTATCAGGCGACCGCGACCAACGGGTCCACGCCTCTCCTGGAGTACGGCTTCAAGTACAAGGCGATCAACATCAGCCCCGAGGCGAGTCAGCTGCTCCAGTCGAAGACTTTCTCCATCAACGACATCGCCAGGATGTTCTCCATCCCGCCGCACATGCTGGCCGAGCTCTCCCACGCGACCTTCTCGAACATCGAGCAGCAGAACATCTTCTTCGGCGAGTATTCTCTGCGGCCGATCTGCAAGCGCCTGGAGAAGCAGCTCGAGCAGAAGCTGTTCACCGCCACCGAGAGGAAGTCCTATCACATCAAGTTCGACCTTAACGGCCTCATGCGGGGCGACGCCCAGGCGAGGTCCGTCTTCTACGAGAAGGGCATCAACGCAGGCTGGATGACGCCTAACGAGGCGCGCGAATTCGAGGGCATGAAGCTCCTCCAGGGCCTCGACGAGCCGCGCATCCCGCTGAATTACACAACCGTCGGAAACGACGATAAAAACGAAAAGTCATGATACCGAGACCAGTTCTTAATCTGTTCCGCACCAACAAGGCGACCATCAGCGCCCCCACGGCCAGCTCCGTCACGCATAACTCGATGACGGTGTCCGGCTCCGTGACGTGGTACAAGGGCGGCGCCACATGGGGTGTGGCCTACAAGAAGCACAGCGCGTCCAGCTGGACGCACGTTGCCAGCACCTCGAAGACCATCGAGGAGAGCCTGACGAGCCTCACCGCGGAGACGAAGTACGACATTAAGCTCTACGTCAAGTGGAACGACGTCTACCAGTACGGCCCGGCAATCGAGCAGACCACCGAAGCCGCTCCGGCGGATAACACTTAATCGCAGGAGCCATGGACGAAAACATCATCATCAGGAGATTCAACGACGCACCGGAGATCCGGAAGGTGGACGAGGAGAAGCGGACCGTCGAGTTCGTGGCCTCCGACTCCAGCGTCGATTCCTACGGGACGGTCCTCCCCGTTGACAAGTGGGACCTGAAGCGCTACGAGAAGAACGGCATCGTCGGCTACATGCACGACGTGTACGGCGATTCCTGGAGCAAGAGCGCAGAGCCGGACGACGTCATCGGAAAGGGCGTCGCCTTCGTCGAGGACGAGAAGCTCATCGTCCGCATCACCTTCGAGCCCAGGGACCTGAACGAGAAGGCCGACAAGATCTTCCGCAAGCTCCAGTTCGGGAGCCTGCATGCCGTGTCCGTCGGCTTCCGCGCCACCGCGAAGGGCCACATGGGCGACGAGGAGAGAGGCGAGGACCCGGACGTGTACTACTACGGCGGGATGGAGCTGCTCGAAGTCTCCGTCGTGAACATCCCATCCAACGCCAACGCCCTGAAGCGCTCCCTCGAAGAGGAGCGGAAGAACTGGGACGTGGAAGAGAAGGGGATTCAGGAAAACGAAATCAGGAAACCGGATGCGGAGGCGCAGGCCCCCGAACCGGACGCTGACTATACATCAACCATCGCCAGGGCCCGCGCCCTTTTGGCAAAAAAACACATCTAACCATGAGAAACTCGAACGAGATTTCCGCCGAACTCGACGCCAAGATGCGCGAGTTCGAGGCCTGCCAGGATGCCGCGCAGCGTAAGACCCTGGCCGGTGAGGTCGAATCCCTCACCAACGAGTTCAACGAGGCCAGCGTGAGCGAAGCCGCCCGCAAGGCCCTCGCCAACAAGCGTGTCCTCACTCCCGAAGAGGAGAAGGACGTCCGCCGCTTCTCCATCTCCAAGTTCCTGCGCGAGGCGCAGCACGACGCCCTGACCGGCGTCGAGGCCGAGATGGCCAAGGAAGGAGAGGCCGAGTTCAAGCGCTCCGGCATCAACCCCAGCGCGAACTCCGTCTACGTCCCGTCCTTCGCCCTCCGGACGTACTACGACACCAACGCCACCGATGACGGCTACGGCAACGCCTTCAAGGAGGAGAAGTTCTTCTCCTACGAGGGTAAGCTCCGCGGCGAGATGCTCGCTGCAAAGCTGGGCGTCCGCTTCATCAACAACCTCGTCGGAAACCTGAACATCGTCACCGGCGGTGCCGATGCCGCATGGGTCGCCGAGGACGTCGCCGCCAACAAGGCCTATCCGGCCTATGCGAAGCGCACCCTCTCCCCGAAGCGCCTCCAGATCCTCCAGGGCATCACCTACGACCTGATGCACCAGAACAGCGCCTCCGTCGACCAGCTCATCATGGACGACATGGTGAAGGCACACGCCGCCGCCCTCGACGCCGCGATCTTCGCCGGCTCCGGCTCCAGCGGACAGCCCTCTGGCATCCTCGCCTCCGCTGGCAACACCGTCGCCATCGGCGAAAACGGCGGTGCGATTACCTACGCCAAGCTCGTCGAGATGGAGCAGGCTGTCGGTGAGGACAACGGCCTCCTCGACAACACCCTAGCCTACGTGTCCAACGCGAAGGTCATGGGCAAGCTCAAGACCATCCCGCAGGTCGAGGGTTATCCCTGGTATCTGCTGAACGACGGCAAGGTGAACGGCTACCCGTTCTACATGTCCAACGCTCTCCCGAGCAACCTGGACAAGGGCTCCAGCCAGAGCCACGTGCTGTCCGCCGCCATCTTCGGCGCCTTCAGCCAGGCCATCTGCGGAACCTGGGGCGGCGGCCTGCAGTTCATCATCGACCCGTACACCGCGAAGGCCTCCGGCGTCCTCGAGGTTACCGCCATCGCCTACCACGACGTGGCTGTCCGCCAGGCCAACGCCTTCGCCAAGATCGTCGACATCTCCACCACCTAATCCGTACTGAGCGATGACCGAGAGAACCTTCGTCAATATGGCGGCGAACGGACTCCTCCAGGAGTTCAAGCGCCACATCCGCATGACCAGCGACGACCTGGACGCAGAGCTGTACCAGAAGATGCTGGCCGCGGTGCAGCATGCCGAGCACCATATCGGCAAGGTGATCCTTCGGTCGGAGTTCACGGTGACGGTGCCGTTCTCCACCACCCTCGTCCTCAAGGTCCCCGACACTCAGATGGTGGGCCTTGAGGTCGACGGCGTGGTCTCCACCGACTACGTGCTGAACGGAAAGGTCCTCACCGTCAACGGGAGCGGAAGCCAGATGAAGGTCACGTACCTCGCCGGCTACGGATGCATTCCCTTTGACATGAAGGCGGCCATCCTGATGCATGCCGCATCCCTGTTCAACAATCCGACGGACCACGTGGAGACCCTGACGAAGGCGTCGCAGAACCTGCTCCGTCCTTACCGGAGTTGGGGGCTGGACGATGGAGAACAAGTTTAACATCGGCCAGATGGATACGCTTGTGACGCTGTATGCGCCGCAGGTGAGCCTCGGGACGGAAGGCGAGAAGAAATCCACCTACACCGTCCATTCGAGCGTATACGCGAAAGTGGACAGCGAGGTCTCCGACCAGCTCGACTTCGACAACTACGACGGCCGGGACAACGTGTCCCTGACAATCTACAAGGTCCGCGGGATGAACACCGCCTGGCAGGTCGAGATCTCCGGCAAGCGTTACGAGGTCCTTTCCATCGACAGCGTCTCCCGCGTCTCTCCCGTCTGCGTGGTCTCCCTTCAGTCCGTTGACTGATATGCCGACCGCCATCCGCATAGAGGGGCTGGACGAATGCCTGAAGGAGCTCGACCGGATGCCGCAGAACGCGCTGAGGATTACCGAGGCGGCGATGAAGGAGGCGGCGCAGCCGGTGGCGAAGAAGGTCCGGTCCGGAATGCCGAAGGAGTTCCGCCGGCTGATCAAGGTGAAGGTCGTTAAGGCCGAGCGGAGACTGAACGGTAATTCCACGGTCATCATCGGCGCCTTCAAGCGGAAGAAGCAGTCCGACAAGGAGGTCAATGATTGGTTCAAGGCCTATTGGCAGAACTACGGAACCTTGCAGCACCGTGACCCCGGTCACGAGTTCGTTTTTCCGATCAAGAAGGGAAACCGCCGGCGCCGGAACAATGTCGGCCAGGGCCACAAGAACTTCTTCGACGACGCCATCCGCGGATGGGAGCAAATGATTTATGAAAATTTCGTCGCTGCTTTGAAAAAGCGCGAGAATGACTTACTGAAGTGATATGAAGGAGAACATCGGTTCCACGTTGCAGACGCTGTGCACGAGCCAGCAGACGCCCATTCTTCTCTACCTCTCCGAGGCGGAGAGCGAGGCATATCCTTATGCTGTGTACGAGGCCGATTATACTCCCTACTATGACAAGGACGGGGTCTACAAGATCGTCGCGGACGTCACTGTCCGCGGTTATTCGAAGGACCATGTCGAGGCGGAGAACCTCGCGTCCTCCATCGACGAACTGATCCTTGCGAATTTCGCTTCCGGCGGCTACACGGTCCGCCAGGTCTCGCAGCTCAAGAAGGAATGTCTTCAGGAGACTTGGTCGGTCGGATACCAATATCGCATAACCCAATTTAGAACTACAGCATCATGACAGAAGGTTATAACATCCGAATCAAGGTCAACAACAAGTACCTGATCGGCGTGACTTCCGACGAGGTGTCCGTCTCCCCCAACACGAAGGAATCCTGCACGAAGGAGGATGCGGGCGTCAAGCAGGAGGCTGTCGTCAGCCACACGGTTACGTTCAATGTCGCCGGACTCATCGACATGACCGGCGGCGACTCCACCATGCTGGACAATGACGACATCCTCGAACTGGCCACCAAGACCGGCGACGCCGCCGTGGTGGACATCGACTACATCCGCGGTGATGGCACCGCGTACACCGGCACCGGCATCATCACCGGCTACACTGAGACTAACCCGGCAGACCCCGAGGAGGACCCGACCTAC
Organism: Candidatus Cryptobacteroides sp.; assembly: GCA_045111695.1. Taxonomy (GTDB): domain Bacteria; phylum Bacteroidota; class Bacteroidia; order Bacteroidales; family UBA932; genus Cryptobacteroides. Next base: position 8,038 of record JBGUGW010000196.1, read on the forward strand.
AGCCTCAACATCGAGAGCGAGGACCTCGAAGAAGCCGACTAATTTACACTGAGCTATGGCAAGACAAGGAGGTTTCAACGTATACCTGACCACCAGCAGCAAGACCTTCGTCGGCGTCACTTCCGACGAGTTGTCGGTGGAGCCCAACACCAAGGAGTCCATCTCGAAGGATAACAACGGTGTGAAGAACAAGCGCGTGACCGGTCACGTCTTCAACTTTACCGTCAACGGTATCTTCGACGTGACGGACAGCACGGCCAGCCGCCTGAACAATGACGCCATCTTCGCCCTGGCTATGGCGAAGACCCCCGTCTCCATCGTGTACGAGCGGGGTAACGGCGTGAACTACTCCGGCTCCGGCATCATCGCCGGCTACACCGAGAAAACGCCCGCCGATTCGGACGAGGACAGCACCTACTCCCTCCAGATCCGCAGCCGCAACCTCACCAAAGTAACGACCACCCCGTAGTATGGACACGATTGTCATCAATGGAAGCGAGTGGGCCGTCGAGGCCAACTGGAGAGCTATCACCGAGTACCTCAGGTCCGTCGGTAAGGATTCGCTCGAGGCGGTCTCCGACGTGATCACCCTCTCCCCCTCCGTCATCGGTGGTCTGATGGCCGCCTGCATCAACGAGGGTGAGCGGAAGGCCGGGAGGGACCGGAGGGTTACTGCGGACCTTCTCGACGACCTGCGCCCCGTTGAGGCCACGAAGGTCGTGAACGAGTTCGTCCGCATCTACCTCTCCCAGTCCGCCCCCGCGCTGCCGGAGGAGAAGCCAAAAAAAGAAGAGGCCCAGTAGAAGTCGCCTATCCGACCATCGGACAGGTCCGGGGTTGGGCCTTCGGATTGCTCCACATGTCCCGGGAGGACTTCTATTCGATGAGGATGGGAGAGTTTTTCGAGGCGATGGATGCTTTTCGGAAGGAAGCGGAGGGCGGCCGTATTCACATGGGCAATCTCGTCAGGGGGCTGTGCATCCGGGTGTTCAACCTGTTCGTGGCGAAGAAGGACCGGGTGACTGACGCGAGGAAGTTCTGGCCGATGCCCTGGGACGAGCCCGACGAGGACGTAGCGGTCGACGTGGCGAAGAGGCTTTCCGGTATGAGTGACCAGGAACGCCAGGAAAAGATTAACGAATTTTTGACAAAGATAAGACATGTCGGCAACCCAAAACCTTAAGACAGTATTCGAGGCTGATACCCGAGACCTCTCCCGGGGCGCCAAGCAGGCGCGGAAGGAGCTGAAGGACTTCGGGAAGACCAGCAACGAGGTGGCTTCGAGCATCGGTGATGCTTTCGGTGTGGACCTTGACAAGCTCAATCAGCTGTCGAACGCCACGAAGGAATGGGGCCGGAAACTGACCGAGACGGGGCGGGAGTCCGATGCCGCCTTCGGTAAGATCCTCCAGAATCTCGATGCCACGAAGGTCGCCATAGCCGGCCTCGGGATAGGTGCCGCGGTCACTGCTTTCAAGCTGCTCAATTCCGAGGCTGAGGCCTTCAAGAACACGGTCGCCGGTGCGAACATCGAGATGCAGACGGCGGCCTACGTGGCTACCTATACGCAGGCCCTTCACGACTTCAATACGACGACCGGCCAGAGCGTCGCCCAGTTCGAGGCGAATTGGAAGAAGACCAGCTCGAGGATCTGGGCGAACTTCAAGCAGGACTTCGTCAACGCCATGAGCGGCAACATGAGCGTCGGCCAGGGCCTTCTCGGTCCGGTGTGGGGCTCCGTGTTCGGGAACCGTGAGCAGCGCGGCGCCGCCGAGGCGAAGGCCAGCCAGGCGGAGCAGATCGCCGGGCAGATGTTCAGCCTCACGCGACAGCTGGCCGCCAAGAGCGTCGAGTGGGCCGAGACCGAGGCGCAGATCGCAGAGTACCGCCGCATAGCGAAGGACGACACCGCCGGCCTTGCCGCGCAGACCAACGCCATCGCCCAGGCGACGAACCTCATCAACCAGCGGTACAACGAGGAGTACAATATCCGGAAGCAAATGTCCGACCTCCAGACGCAGATGGTCGGCCTCACGAACTCTTCCGTCCAGGAGGAGGACAAGATGTACCAGATGCAGAAGCAGACGGCCGATGTCCTCCGTCAGAAGGAGACGATGATCAAGTCCCTGAACAGGGACCAGAAATCCATAAACGCAGCCGTGGCCGCCGAGGCGGCGGAACGGCGCAAGGCCGCCGAGGCGCTTAAGAAGGAGCAGGAGGTGATGGCGGCGCGGGCCGCGCAGCTCGCCTCGCTCACGATCGGCGGCGGGCCCACCATCCAGACGCCGAATCAGGTGAAGGGGCCGGAGATGAGCATCCTGCTTCATCCCAAGATTGACCCGAAGGAGGCCATCGACATCTCCGAGGAGCTCGCCTCCCTGATCGAGATGAGCGCGGCGAACGTGTCCGAGTCCATCGGGTCCCTCATCGGCGACCTCGTCAC
>JBGUGW010000197.1:0-2982 GCA_045111695.1 Candidatus Cryptobacteroides sp.
ACGCTGCGTCCGCCTGACGAAAGGCGATTTCGCCGAGAAGAAAGTCTATGACGCCTCTCCGCTGGACATGGCGCTGCAGTACGCCGACAACGGCGTGCGGCGTATCCACGCAGTGGACCTGGACGGCGCCCGCCGTTCCAAGCCCGTCAACCTCGCGACCCTAGAGGAGATGGCTTCCAAGTCCGGCATAGAGATCGAATGGGGCGGCGGCGTGTCCGACGACAATTCGCTCGCATCCGTCTTCAACGCCGGAGCCACGCAGGCCATCGTCGGCAGCGTCGCGGCCCTCCGCCCTGCGGAGTTCTCCCGTTGGCTGAAGATCTTCGGCCCCGAGCGCATGCTCCTGGGGGCTGACGTCCGTGACGGCGCCGTGGCCGTCAAGGGCTGGATGCAGCAGACCGGACTGACCCTGGACGAGCAGATCGGGTGGTTCCTGGAGGACGGCCTCAAGTATGTCGTATGTACCGACATCAGCCGTGACGGACTGCTGCAGGGACCTTCCTTCGACCTGTATGCCAAGCTGATGGACGATTTCCAAGGCGTGGTGTTCACCGCCAGCGGCGGTATCAGCAGCATGGATGATATCAAGGAGCTTGACAGGATCGGTGTCCCGAAGGTCATCGTCGGCAAGGCCATCTACGAGAAACGCATCACCCTGGACGATATCCGCAAATGGTCGCTAAACGCATAATCCCCTGCCTTGACGTCAAGGGAGGACTGGTAGTCAAGGGTATCAACTTCGAGGGTCTCCGCGAAGTAGGCGACGCCGTTGAGATGGGGGTACGCTACAGCGAGGAAGGCGCCGACGAGCTGGTCTATCTGGACATCAGCGCCTCCAAGGAGGACAGGAGCACCTTTACCGAACTGGTCGAACGCATAGCGCTCGGGATCAACATCCCATTTACGGTCGGTGGCGGCATATCCTCGCTGGATGACGCTGCACGCCTCCTGGACCGCGGCGCCGACAAGATTTCCGTCAACAGCGCCGCTATCGCCAGTCCCAGGCTTATCAGCGACATCGCCGACCGCTACGGCAGCCAGTTCGTCGTCTGTGCCATCGACGCCAAATGCCTGGACGGAATATGGCGCGTGACGACTCACGGCGGCAGCCGCCTGACGGAGCGCGAGCTCTTCTCCTGGGCCCGCGAAGCCCAGGAGCGCGGTGCCGGCGAGATTCTTTTTACCTCGATGGACCATGACGGAACCAAGGCCGGGTATGCCTGCGAGCAGTACGCGATGCTCGAGGAGATGCTGAGCATCCCCGTCATCGCGTCCGGTGGCGCCGGCAGCGTCGCGGACATCGTCGATGTCCTGACGCGCGGCCGCGCCGACGCTGCGCTCGCCGCCAGCATCTTCCACTACGGAGAGATCTCCATCCTTGACCTCAAGCAAGCCCTCACCGCCGCCGGCGTCCCTGTCCGGCTCTAATAAGCAAGTATATGGAATTCAGTGACTTCAATCTCGAAAAGACCGGGGACGGACTGCTCCCCGTTATCATACAGGATGCCAATACCCTCAAGGTCCTGATGCTCGGCTACATGAACAAGGAAGCCTTCGAAAAGACTCGCGACGAAGGTCGCGTGACGTTCTTCTCCCGCTCCAAGCAGCGTCTGTGGACCAAGGGCGAGACCAGCGGCAATTTCCTGACAGTAAAGGAGATGTATGCCGACTGCGACGCCGACACCCTGCTCGTCAAGGCCATCCCGGCCGGCCCGACCTGCCATCGCGGGACGACGGCCTGCTTCGACACACCCGAGAGCGAAGGCTTCGTCCGCAAGCTCATGCAGGTGGTGAAGGGCCGCCACGAGGAGATGCCGGACGGCTCATATACGACGAAACTCTTCATCCAGGGGGTGAAGGGCATCGCGAAAAAGGTCGGTGAGGAATCGGCCGAGGCCGTGATCGAAGCGGTGAGCGGCAAGCGCGACCGCTTCGTCTACGAGGCCTCGGACCTCGTGTATCATTTCCTCGTCCTGATGGAGGAGATGGGAGTAAGCATCGAAGACCTGGAGGAGGAACTGTCCTACCGTCACAGGTAAAAAACACGAATACTATTTGTGATCGGCCTCGAAGGCCGCCATGCGCTCGTCGAGGACGCTGTACAGTTCCTCGCGCATGCGGCTCACGCAGGCCCTCACGCCATACTTGAGACTGCCAGTCGTCGAAAGGCAGATACTGCTGACACCATAGTACATGAGCTCCAGGAGCAGCTGCTCTCCGGTCATGTCGCCGTATCCCAGAGTGAAGAAAAATCCGTCTCCGACCTTCTGGTCCACGTCGCGGTCATACACGATATGGAAGCCGTGGCGGCAGAAGATTTCCTTCATCCTGGCAGCCCTGCGCTCGTATTCGCGGGTATCCTCAACGAAGTCTATGACACCGTCGCATGACAGGTTAAGCATCTCTGCATAAGCGTATTGCGTAGTGGCCGTGCAGCCGCTGGTAATCATGTAGAGTATGGAAGCGGTGAGCGTCACGCCGAACACTCCGGCGTCGTGATAGCGCTCTGCCAGAGCCGGATATTTCTTGTTGTACAGCTTGTCGCCGATGCAGCAGAGCGCTATTCGCTGGCCGGCATAGCTGAAGATCTTGGATGCTGAAAGCATCAGGATGTAGTTGTCCGTATAACGTGCGACTGTCGGCACGTAGGGAGCCTCGAAAGGATGGCTGAGGTCGCGGCGGTAGTCCATGCAGAAATACGCAAGGTCTTCCATCACCACCACGTCATACTTGGTGGCGAGACGGCCGACGGCGGCCAGCTCACCCTCGTCCAGGCAAATCCAGGCGGGGTTGTTGGGGTTGGAGTAGACGATCGCGGCGATGTCCCCTGCGGCAAGCTCGGACTCGAGCTTCGCCTCCAGGGCCCCCGCGCCGCGATACGGATAGATGTCGAATTCCTTCCACTGGATACCGAGCACGCGCAGCTGTGATTTCTGGATAGGGAATCCCGGATCGATGAAAAGGACCTTGTCCTTGCCGGGG
>JBGUGW010000198.1:0-2914 GCA_045111695.1 Candidatus Cryptobacteroides sp.
GCAGCTGGCCGTAGGCCCCGTCGACTGGAGCCTCTTCGCGGCTCCGGTCAATTACATCGTGATGGCCCTGCTGCTCGCGCTCATATGTGCGATGTTCCTACTCCGTAAGAAAGTCTATGCCTTCGAATGGATGATGCACTTCACAGCCGCCGTCCCTTGCCTGTGTTATGCTACGGGGCTCACGATAGTGATGGGCCTTACTGTCCAGACGAGGCATGGCGGCATCCCCTGGCTGTCGCAGATGCTGCAATTCTGGCCCTTCGTCCTGATATGGACATGGATGATGGTCATAGCCGGCCTTGCCGCCCTGAACCATCTCCTGCGCTGGAAATGGCGTGAGATTCCGTTCATCGTCAATCATTTGGGTGTTTTCCTCGCCATTGTATGCGCCACGCTCGGCAATGCCGACATGCAGGAGCTACAGATGACGGTCTTCGAGGGGGCCCGGGAGAGCATGGCGGTTGACGAAAATGGGGAAGGCCAGGAACTGGACCTGGCCGTCGAACTGCACGATTTCTCGATGGACCGTTACGAAAACGGGGCTCCCAAACGCTTCGCCTCCGACGTGTCTGTCCATACAAAAAGAGGCCAGACCATAAACGGAACGGTGGAGGTGAACAAGCCACTGAAGGCGGAAAGCTGGAAGATCTACCAGTACGACTATGACGCCCGGCGCGGACCTGAGAGCCAATACAGCGTTTTCTTGCTGGTGCGCGACCCGTGGCTTCCCGGCGTGTATCTGGGCATCTTCCTGATGCTGGCAGGCGCACTGTGCCTGATTGTGCAGGAATACGCGCCGAAGCGCAAATGGGTGCTGCTGGCGGCACTGGTCCTGACCGTTCTGTTTACATTCCTGACCGTGTCACGCATGGGACCTTCCGCTATATCACAGCCGCCGGCGCTGCAGAGTCCCTGGTTCATCCCGCACCTGATAGTGTACATGGCCGGATACGCGATATTGGCCACGGCAACGCTCATGGCCATATACCGGCTTGTCTTCAAGAAAAAGGACGAAGAAGTGGAGATGGGCATTACAGACGGCCTTGTATATGTCGGACTGGCGTTCCTGACCATCGGGATGCTGTTCGGCGCCCTGTGGGCCAAGGAGGCCTGGGGCAATTACTGGTCATGGGACCCCAAGGAGACCTGGGCGGCCATAACCTGGCTTTGCTATCTGGTGTACCTGCACTTCCGCAAAGCCAGGCCTTCCGAGTGGCGCACCGCCTGCTGGATGCTGCTTTTCGCTTTCGTCTGCCTCCAGCTCTGCTGGTGGGGCATCAACTATCTCCCGTCAGCACAGGGCAACAGCGTCCACACCTACAACTCGTAGTTCTACCTTCCTCCGGGCCGGCCGCCTCCAGGGCCGCCGCCTCCGGAAAAACCGTTGCCGCCCGTGTAGTTGCTGAGGGAAACGGAGGCTCCTCCGGAGATGCCCTCAGTGGCCCAAACACCGTTACATTTGCCTTCACCGCTTATGCTGACCCCTTTGTATCCGCTGGAAAGCGATGGGGCCGAAACGATGACATTGGAGATGTTGGACGGGGCCTTGAAGGCCGCGATGAAGGATTTGCCGTCATGGAGGGCGTTCCAGGCGCCGGCAGTGCCGCTCATGCTGTAGACATTCTGCGAAGCGGAGTATCCGCCTTCCAGGCCGCCATAGGCCACCACAGTTGCTCCGGCATTGATATACAGTTTCTTGCCTTCCTCCGTATTGGCGTCAATTGCCACTTCAGGAGTTCCTTTGGTACAGATGGCCATCAAGAATCCGCCATTGAGATTGGTGTTGCCGTTGGAGTCCGTGGCGTCGTTGCCCGATGAGAATGCATATACGAATCCGTTGTTCACGGTCAGGTCTCCCTGGCAGTTGATGGCATCGTCGCTGGCGGATGTGACATGAGTCTCACCGCCGTCGAAGACGAGGTCACCCTTGACTTCCAGGCCTTCGCCGTTGGAGCTGTTCACGACAATGGTCCCGCCGCTGATGACAAGCTTGCCGGCATTGCCCGTTACCTTGGCGCGGTCCCCGCTGCCTTCCTTGGTCACCCATCCGATCTTGATGCCCTTGGCAGACACGTCGTTGACCTCGCGTCCGGTGGTAGTGACCGTAAGGGTGCCGCCGGAGATATAGCTGTCGGAAAGGGTATGTTTTTCGGCATCGAAGTCATAGCTTCCGGCATTGATGCCCTTGCCGCCGTCGCCGGTATTCTTGATGGTAAGGGAACCGCCTGTCATGGCGAAATAATTGTCGGCCTTCACGCCGGCCGTGCCCGAGTATTCGGCATCTTCCTCATCATAAGCCACGCCGCCGGTCACGGTAACCTTGTGCGTACCGCCCTCCACCAGGACGTAATCGTCAGAGGTGATGCCTTTCTTCATGGCCGCGGCCACGGAAACCACCAATGAGCCGTTCGAGAGCTGTACATAGTCCTTGCCCTTGAAAGCATGTCCGGCACTGCTGCCGGCGTTGACCTTGATTGTAGGATTGTCCATTATCCGGATATAGTCGTCCGATGCGATGCCGGATTTGTCCTGCGCGTTGAGCGCGTTGACAGTAAGCAGGCCGCTGCCGCTGAATATGAGCTGCGCCTCGCTGAAAAGGACCGACTTCTGGTCCTCCTCCCCTTCCTTTGTATAAGTCGCCGAAGCGCTGTCGGAGAGGGTGTTGGCACCCTTGACCACGATAAACGTGCGCTTCTTGTTCTGGTTGTTGAGCGCAGCGCCGTCCGGGTTGGTGATGTTTGCCCCGTTCAGGACGATCGCCTGTTTCTTGGCCCCGTACACTTTGAAGAAACCGTTGGTAGTGGTTCCTGTGAGTTCGTAGATAAGCACTTCGCCGCCGGTGTTGTTCACCGTTACCTTATTGCCATCAACTGTGACATAGCCATAAGTGTCTCCACTTACAGAAGCATCACCC
>JBGUGW010000199.1:0-10188 GCA_045111695.1 Candidatus Cryptobacteroides sp.
CACCGCTTCCGAGCGAAGCGAGGAACCTCTCGACCTCTTCGGTGGCGCTGTCAATGCGGCGGGCGGCGAGGCCGAAGGAGCCGAGGATCTCGGCCTCCGGGCACTCTTCCGCAATCTTGGCGGCACTGGCCTTGCGGCCGCCGCTGCCGTAGGTGCAGAAGAGGACCAACTTCTTGCCTGTCAGGTCATTGTCTGCAAGGAAAGTGGTGATCGGTGGGGCATAGGTACCATACCAGATGGGATAGCCAAGATAGATGGTATCGTATTTCTTGAGGTTGAACTTTGACTGGACAAGCGGCCTGCCGATGCCCTGCATGCACTCTTCGCGCGACTCCTCGATAGTGCCCTGGTAGGTATCGGGATAAGGGGTGGCCGGAACCAGTTCGATGATGTCGGAGCCGGTCTGTGCGGCGAACTGCTCGGCAACCGCCTTGGTGGTGCCGCTCTGGGAATAATAGATGACGACGGATGACGGTCCCTTGGGGCCACATGCGACAAAGGCGAGAAGGGCTGCGAACAACCTGAAAAGATACTTGGCTTTCATGTTATTTCAGAATTTAAGATCGCTTTTGATAAGGCAAATATAACAATTTTCGTATTTTTGTATATACGAATCACGTCCATGCCGCCGTCCTCGATCGCATTGATAGTCCTTTTTGCACTGCTGGCCTCCCTGGTGCAGCGTGTCAGCGGCTTCGGCTTCGGCATTTTCATCATGACGGTGCTGCCGCACCTGCTTCCCAGCTACGCCGAGGCGACCGCCCTGTCGGGCCTGCTCGCCATAGTCGCGTCGCTGGGTCCTGCAGTGGTGTTGTACCGTCATCTGGAGTGGAAGAAACTCCTGCCCATCCTCATCACGTTCATAATCGTCTCATTCTTCTTCGTCCGCTTGATAGCGCACGTGGACAACCATGCCCTGAAGCATGTCATGGGCGGATTCCTGATCGTGGTCAGCCTGTATTTCTTCTTTGTCAGCGAGCGCATCCACCTGCCTCCGACGATGCCGGTACAGATAGGCATGGGCACGCTTTCGGGCGCGCTCGGCGGGCTTTTCGCCATGCAGGGACCGCCGGCAGTAGTCTATTTCGTGCAATCCTGCAAGTCCAAGGAGGAGTATATTGCGGCTACGCAGTGGTATTTCCTTATCGGCAATGCCGCAATGAGCTTTTTCCGTGCCCAGAGCGGATTCGTCACGCCAGTCGTACTGCGGAGCTGGTGCTACGCCATGCCGGCCGTCCTTGCCGGCATGTGGATAGGCGCCCATATCTATAAACGCATAAGACTACCGTTGCTGCGCAAGGTAGTCTATGCATACATGGCCGTTGCGGGCCTTATTAGTATTATTCTTTAAGCTTATTTCAATGCCTTGAGGACGGGGAAGAGGTACTTGTAGATGAGGTCCTGCTCCGCCTGGAGGTTTCCAGAATTGGCCGTGACGGCGATGACCGCGTCATAGTCGGGGGCTACGATGATATACTGCCCGCGGGCGCCGTCTGCGCGGTATGCATTCTCGGGGCACATCCACATCTGATACCCGTAACCAAGCAGGAACGTGCAGTTGTCCTTTGTCAGGCCTTTGGCCTCGACCTCGTCGGGACGTGTGCCGGCAGGGACGGAAGGCACCTGATACTTGGATGCTTCGGCTATCCATTCCTCGCTAAGGAGACGCTTGCCGTTCCATACGCCTTTCTGGAGGAACAGCTGGCCGAATTTGGCCATGTCTTCGGTCTTGAGCTGGAGGCCCCAGCCGCCGGCGTTGATGCCCTGCGGGCTTTCATCCCATACGGGGATATCTATGTGGAGGGGCTCGAAGAGGCGGGGAGTGAGATAGTCAAGCACTTTCTCTCCTGTGAGCTTCTGGACGATGGCGGAAAGCATGTAAGTGCCGAGGGAGTTATAGCAGTACCATGTTCCGGGCTCGTGGACGACGGGATGCGCCAGGAAGCTGGCGACCCAGTCGTCGCTGCCCCGGAACGAAGCCTCGGTTTCGTGGCCGCAGTTCATGGTGAGTAGGTCGTGTACCGTTACGGCCTCGAGGTTGTCGGATACCTCCTCCGGCAGTTTGTCAGGGAAGAAATCTACCAGTTTGTCCGTGACTTTAAGCAGCCCTGCGTCAACGGCCATGCCCACAGCCGTGGCTGTGAAGGACTTGCTGACGGAATACATGGCATGGGGCTTGTCCGGTGCTGCGTCTCCGTACCAGCCTTCGTAGAGGACTTTGCCGTGCTTGAGTATCATGAGACTCTCGAAGAGGACTGAGTTGTCGGCTTCGTCGCCTGCCAGGACCTCGTCCACTGCTTGTTGTATGGATGGCGGGGTGGCTGTGCGGGGGAGGTCGACGATCTCCTTTTTCTTGCCGCAGGATATGAGCAGGAGAGCGGCTGACGCCAGGAGAAGAAGTGAAGTTTTTGCTTTCATCGTGTTGGTTTTTAAGTTGTGTTCCAATGACAAATATAACAAAATGTTGTATTTTTGTGTAGTCCCACTCTCAAACTTTTACGCTATGAACCTGAGATTTACGGCCTTGACAGCTACCGTCCTGCTAAGCGGCGCCGTCGCCCTTGCCCAGGAGCTTCCCTACATGGAGAGGATATATGATTTCCTCGAGAACACGGCAGTGTTCGAGGAAGGGCAGGAGGACGGACGCGCCTATCACATCCCTTCCCCCAGCATTTCCCTGAACGGGACATGGAAGTTCTTCTATGCGGAGACTCCCGACGGTATCCCTAAGGATTTCTTCTCGGACAGGTTCAGCACCAGGAAATGGAGCGACATCGAAGTGCCTTCCAACTGGGAGATGCAGGGCTTCGGCCAGCCGATATTCCGCAATGTCACTGCGCCGTTCCCGGCCAATCCGCCGTATATTCCCCATGACCTGAACCCCACGGGAGCGTACAGGAGGGACTTCGTCATTCCTTCTTCATGGAAAGGACAGCAGGTCTTCCTCAGGTTCGAGAAGGTCGCCTCGGCATCCTTCGTTTGGGTGAACGGCCGTGAGGTCGGATACAACGAAGGCTGTCAGGAACCCTCTGAGTATAACATTACGAAATATGTCAAGCCGGGGCGGAATACCGTATCCGTCCTCGTGACCAAGTATTCTGACGGTTACTATCTTGAGGCGCAGGATTACTGGCGTTTGGCCGGCATCTTCGATGATGTCTGGGTGTATTCTACGGACCAGGCCAGGATTTACGACTGGTATGTCGTCACTGATTTCGATGACAACTTCAAGGACTCGGATCTGTCCATAGACGTGGACGTACGGACATACGACGCAGGTCTGGATGCCTTCACCGTGACTGCCGAGGTCTCGCGCGAAGGGGCGGTGGTCGCCAGGATGGAGACCCGTTCCGGGGCGCTGGGCCCCGGCGGCAGTAGGACGGCAAGGCTTGAGAGCCGCGTGCCGTCCCCCAGGAAATGGACGGCAGAGACCCCGGACCTCTATGACCTGACCCTGACGCTCGCGGACGGTTCCGGCAAGGTCATTGACCGGGTGACGAAGAAGATAGGTTTCAAGAAAACCGAGATCAAGGACGGGGTCTTCCTGCTGAACGGAAAGCCCGTCAAGGTCAAGGCCATCAATACCCACATGCAGCATCCCGAGACCGGACACAAGATGGATGAGGCTACTATAAGGCGGGATATGGAGATACTCAAGCAATTCAATTTCAACGGGGTGCGTACTTCGCACTATCCTCCTGTCAACCGTTATCTCGAGCTCGCGGACGAGTACGGTCTCTATGTTTTCGACGAGACCGGAGACGAGGCACATGCGAGCGAGGGCGTGTCGAACCTGCCGGAGTGGGAGGCGATGTACAGGGAGCGTTCCAGGAGGATGGTCCTTAGGGACAGGAACCACGCGTGTGTGCTCGCCTGGAGTGCCGGCAATGAGAGCGGTGAAGGACGGAATATCGCGGCCGTCGTGGACGAGGGCCGCAAATATGACCACACCCGCTTCTGGATGTACGGCGGAAACGCCGAGAAGAATCCCGCGGAAGATATCGTGGGACCGAGATATCCGCTCCCTCTTGAACATGAGATACTCTACGGCCTCGATACCCTGGACCAGCGCCCGTCGTTCATGGACGAATACCTGTCCATCGCGGGCAACGGTGCCGGAGGCATGGCCGACTACTGGAGGGTGATAAACGAGCATGAAAAGACCATGGGCGGAGCCATCTGGGACTTCGTCAGCACGGGTATTACGGAATACGACCGTGTGCTCAAGGACTCTTCGCCTTACAATACCCAGGTCTCCGCGATGGGCCGCGCCCGCAGGGTGCCCGGCCCCTGGGGGTACGCGATCGACCTGGACAAGACAGACCAGTGGGTCGAAGTATATCGCGGTGACAACCTTGAGATAGATAGCGACAGACTTACACTGTCCATGGACGTGTTCCCGCGGAGCTTCAACACCAGCGGAGGATATTTCATCGCCAAGGGAAGCAATCAGTTCGGCCTGAGGCAGTTGGGTGAAGACAAACTTTCGTTCTACCTTTTCAACGGGAGCAAGAGGGAGATTACCGGGCCTCTGCCGCAGGACTGGCAGGACCACTGGCACCATATCCAGGGTGTCTATGACGGAGAGAAGATGGCATTGTACATCGACGGGAAGCAGGTGGCCGAAGGGCCATGCACCGGCCGTATCGTCAACCTTCCCTGGCCAGTCTGCATCGGACGCGACGAGGAGACCTGCGGTCAGGATCCGCGCGTGTATATCTGCGATGCCATCATCGACAACGTCGGTGTTTTCACTGAAGCATACGGCCCGTCCGAAAGCCTGTCCCCGGAGTCATCTGTACTTTGGCTCGGCTTCGAGGAGGAAGAGCGGGGGATCAAGTATTTCTCCCACGGCATAGGGGCCCGTACATACGGAGCCATCTGGCCGGACCGCATCCCCCAGCCGGAGATGTGGGAGATCAAGAAAGCCCAGCAGCCTCTGGATTTCAAGTTGCTGAACCTTGAGGAAGGCATCGTGGAGGTCATCAACCGGAACGTATATACGGGCGTTTCCTCTTACAGGACGACCTGGATGCTTACGGAGGACGAGAAGGTCATCGGCTCCGGTGAACTCGACCTCTCCAGTCTCGGTCCCTGGTCGTCGGTCATGCTGAAAGTACCTTTCGCGAAGCCCGAAAGCCCGGTGCCCGGCAAGGAATACAGGCTGAATTTCAAGTCGGTCCTGCGTGAGGGGACCATGTGGGCTGATGCCGGTCACGAGGTGGCCTGGGAGCAGTTCGAACTGAAGGAATGGAACGCTCCCGCGCCCGCCGAGACCCACGCCGGCAAGGCCCGGCTGTCCTCGGCGGACGGATGCTACGTTGTCTCGGGACAGGGTTTCGAGTACCGTTTCGATTCTGTCTCCGGTGCGCTGTCGTCAATCAAGGTAGGTGGAGAAGAAGTGCTTACCAGCCCGTTGAAACTCAATCTCTGGAGAGCGCCGGTGGCCAATGAGCTGGACGGCTGGAACGGCGGTACGGTCCGCAATTCGCAGGTCAGGCCCGGCTATGCCAACTGGATAGTTTCGATGTATTATTCCTATGGTCTTGACGACCTGTCCTATGTCCCTGCCAAGGTTCATGCCAGGGAAGCGGGCAATGCCGTCGTCATCGAGGTAAGGGAGGACGTGCTCTTCAAGAGGTCAATGTCCGGCCTGAGCCAGCGTGACCTATATATCTTCGGCCACACCGCTCCCGGCATCGAGAACATCTACCGCTATACCGTTTACGGTGACGGTACCATACAGATGCACCATTTCGTCAACCCGCAGGGCAATATGCCGCTATGGTTCCCCAGGGTGGGCATCACGATGTCCCTTGACGGGGCGTTTGACAACGTAGAGTGGTACGGGCGTGGTCCGCAGTCCAGTTACCCCGACCGCAAGACCGGATACCGCGTCGGCATATATGACACTACCGTCGCCGACATGTACGAGCCTTACATCATCCCTCAGGACTACGGCCTGAGGACGGACAACCGCTGGGTTCGTCTGACTGACGATTCCGGAAAGGGCCTCGAGTTCAGTTGTGACCAGCTGTTCAACTTCAATGTGTATGACTACTCGACGGACAACCTGACCAAGGCTTCGTATCAATACCAGATCCACAAGACCGACGACTTGACCTTCAACCTTGACTACGACACGTCGGGAGTCGGGTGCTCGGCCAAGGGTATATTCAACGGCTACAGGGCCTATCCCGACCTGTACGAGAGGACTGTAACAATAAAGCCGGTCTTCTGAGACCGGCCTTAATAGCGAGACAGCCCCGGACTCCGGGGCTGTTTTCTTACCTGACTTTGGAGTCGCAATACCAGCAACGCAGTACGCCGTCTTCACCGCGGCGGAACTTGTGCGGGGCGTGCTCGTTGTTGCAGATGCACTTGGAGTTGCCGCAGCGGAGCGTCTCGTCGAAAACGGGAGCTTCCTGGTTGGGCATGCCGTGCTCGGGGTCGTTCTTCCATTCGAGGAGCTTGACGATGAGTGCCTCGCGCACGAATTTTCCATTCTCCACCTGCCTGAAATAGGCTGCGCGGGGGTCGTCGTCCACCTCGGTGAGGATCTCGTTGACGCGCGGGAGCGGGTGAAGGACGGCCATCTTTTCCTTCGCCAGGGCCATCCTGGCGGCATCGAGGACAAAGCTGTCCTTCACACGGTCAAATTCATCCTCGTCCAGGAAACGCTCTTTCTGGACGCGCGTCATGTACAGCACGTCCAGCTCGGGCATCACCTCCTCCATGGTCTCGACCTCGCGGTAGGGGATGCCTGTCTTCTCGCAGACGTCGCGCTTGATATAGTCGGGCAGCTTGAGCTCCTGCGGAGCGATCAGGACAACCTTGATGTCCTTGTAGCGGGAAAGGGCCTTTATGAGCGAATGGACCGTACGGCCGAAACGCAGGTCGCCGCAGAATCCGATGGTGATGCCGTCGATGTGTCCGAGCTCCCTCTGGATGGTCAGGAGGTCGGTGAGAGTCTGTGTCGGATGGCTGTGGGAGCCGTCGCCGGCATTGATGATGGGCACCCGGGACACTTCAGTGGCGTACAGCTGCGCGCCCTCGATGTAGTGACGCATGGCTATCACCTCGGCGAAGCAGCCCACGACGCGGACCGTGTCCTGGACGGTCTCTCCCTTGCTGACGGAGGAGCTGCGCGCGTCGGAGAAGCCGAGGACATTGCCGCCCAGCTCCATCATCGCTGAAGTGAAACTGAGCCTGGTGCGGGTGCTGGGCTCGTAGAAGAGTGTCGCCAGCTTGCGGTGTGACATGCTGCCCTGGTAGCGTTCGCGGTGGGCGATAATGTCCTGCGCAAGGGAGATGATTTCGTCGGTCTCCTGCTTGGAGAGATCCATCGGGTCGATGAGGTGCTTCATATCGGTATTGTTTTTACTTGATCCAACTTTCGTCCGAAGGGTTGTCGCGGAATGCGAGGATGCGCTGCTTCCATTCCGGGGCTATCCTGCCTTCCGCTGCCGCAACCTCTACGAGGGTGTCCAGGTCGCAGAGCGAGTGGTTCACCGTATTTGCGGCAGCGATGCGGTCGAGGCCGCGCTGCATGCCGTAGGTGAAGATGCTGACGATGCCGAGCACTTCGGCTCCGGCTTCGCGCAGGGCCTCGACCACTTCGACGGCGCTGCCGCCGGTGGAGATGAGGTCCTCGATCACGACCACCTTCGTGCCGGGGTCCATGCGGCCCTCGATGCGGTTCGTGCGGCCGTGCGACTTGGCCTCGCCGCGCACGTAGCCCATCGGCAGGCCGAGTAGTGTGGCGGTAATGGCCGCATGGGCGATGCCTGCAGTGGAGGTGCCCATAAGCATTTCACAGTCAGGATGGTATGTGCGGACGAGCTCCGCCAGGCCGGCCTCGACCTTCTCCCGCACCGCCGGTGCGGAAAGGGTAAGGCGGTTGTCGCAATAGATCGGGCTCTTGATGCCGCTGGCCCAGGTGAAGGGCTCTTCCGGCCTCAGGAACACTGCCCCTATCGACAGTAACTCTTTTGCTATTTCTCTTTTCATGATCAATCTCTATCTCTTATTCTGCCGTGTTTTAAAACACGTTCAATGCTTTTCTTTCGGTGGAAGCTATGTCCCGGAACAACCGTGGCCGCCCGTGGCCTCGTGAACGGGAGGGCCCAACCATCAGGTTGGGAGGGATGGAGCGAAGCGGAAGTTTTTCGGGGCATAGCTTCCACCGATGATATGTCAATCAACGAATTCGGCTAAACAACGGTTGTAGGCGGCGACGGGGTCGGGGGCGGCTGTGATCGGGCGGCCGACGACTATGAAGTCGGAGCCGATCTCCCGGGCGCGGGCCGGCGTAGTGATGCGGACCTGGTCGTCGGCCGCGGCGTCCGCGAAGCGGATGCCCGGCGTTACGGCCAGGAAAGCGTCGCCGCAGGCGGCCTTGACCATGCCGGCCTCCAGCGGCGAGCAAACGACGCCGTCGAGTCCGGCTTCCTTGGCGTTGGAGGCATACTTGACTATGGTCTCGTTGATGCCCGCGCCGATCAGAAGTTCCTTCTGCATGGCTTCCTCACTGGTAGAAGTGAGCTGCGTCACGGCGATGAGCAGGGGCCGCGTCCCGTCGGGCCTCGTGAGGCCCTCGACGGCGGCCTTCATCATCGCCACGGTGCCCGCCGCGTGTACGTTGGTCATGTCTACGTCAAGTTCGGAAAGCACTCTCATAGCTTTCTTTACGGTATTCGGTATATCGTGGAGCTTCAGGTCCAGGAAGATCTTGTGACCCCTGGCCTTGATCTCCCTGACGATGTCCGGTCCGGCACTGTAAAACAGCTCCATGCCTATCTTGACGAAAGGCTTGCGCTCCTGTCCCGCGAACTTGTCGAGGAAGGCCATGGTGGCCTCCCTGCCGTTGAAGTCGCACGCTATGATGACGTCTCTGTTCATACTGTTCCTATGATGTCAGTCAGTTTTTCGATTCCGAGTTCCTCCATCACTCCCGGGAGGCTTTCTATGATCTCCGGGCAGGCGAAAGGGTTGCGGAGGTTCTCCGCTCCGACCTGCACCGCCGTGGCACCGGCCATCATCATCTCGATGACGTCCCTGGCGTCCGCCACGCCGCCACAGCCCATCACCGGGATGCTGCATGCGTGCGCGACCTGATAGACCATCCTGAGTGCGATGGGGAAGATGGCCCTGCCGGAAAATCCTCCCATCTTGTTGGCTATGACCGGCTTGCGGCGGGCGATGTCTATCCTCATCCCGAGGAAGGTGTTGACAAGCGTAAGCCCGTCAGCACCAGCGTCTTCGCATGCACGCGCTATCGCGACGATATCCGTCACATTGGGGCTCAGCTTGATGAATACGGGCTTGCGGCAGACCGCCTTCACCGTCCGGGTGACCTCGGCAGCTGACTCAGCCGACGTGCCGAAAGCCATGCCGCAGTTATGCACGTTCGGGCAGGAGATGTTCACTTCGATGATGTCGATGCCCTCGCAGGCGTCCGCCTTCATGCAGCATACCCTGTATTCGTCCAGCGAGAATCCGCTGATGTTGGCTATAACCGGCTGCGAGTATACTTTTCTCAAGGCCGGAACCTTCTCATAGACAAGTACTTCTATGCCGGGATTCTGCAGGCCGACGGAATTGATCATTCCTTCGGTGCATTCCGCCACGCGTGGCGTGGGATTGCCGTATCGCGGCTCGAGCGTTGTCCCTTTCAGGGAGATGGCTCCGAGCACGTTCAGGTCGAAGCTGTCCGCCAGCTCCAGGCCGAAACCGAAGGTTCCGCTGGCCGGAACCACGGGATTGTGCAGGCGTATGCCGCAGAGTTCGACTGACAGATCCTTTACCATACCAGTTCCTCCTTCTTGAAAACCGGTCCGTCCTTGCAGACCCTGCGGGGGCCGTTTACGGTCTCTATGCTACAGCAGTAGCAGAAACCGGCTCCGCATCCCATCCTCTCTTCGAGCGAGATATCTCCATGTCCTTTTACTGACTCGCAGACGGCTTTC
Source organism: Candidatus Cryptobacteroides sp. (assembly GCA_045111695.1). Classification (GTDB taxonomy): domain Bacteria; phylum Bacteroidota; class Bacteroidia; order Bacteroidales; family UBA932; genus Cryptobacteroides. The sequence continues at coordinate 9,969 of JBGUGW010000199.1, forward strand.
AGCATGGGTTTGGGGCCGCATGCATAAAAGTAATCGTAACTTAAGTTCTTGATCCTGAGCACGTCAGTGACGAATCCCTTGGTGCCGGCTGAGCCGTCCATGGTGGCGACGAATACCTTGGCACAGAGATTCTCGAACTCATTGACAAGCATCACTTCTTCGGATTTGTTGAATCCCAGGACGACGGTGACTTCCTTGCCCTGAGCGGTGAGCTCCTTGG
>JBGUGW010000200.1:0-3153 GCA_045111695.1 Candidatus Cryptobacteroides sp.
GTGGAAGGCGAAGTGGTCGACAGGACCACGGAGGAAAAGCCCCTGGACTACATCCAGGGCATGAGGATGATCATCCCCATGCTGGAAGCCGAGCTGGAAGGAAAGGAGGAAGGAGAAGCCTTCGACTGCACCATTCCCCCTGAGGAAGCCTATGGCGAATACGACCTGACCAAGGTCTTCGACATACCGAAGAGTTCGTTCGAGGTCAACGGCAAGCTCCGCGAGGACCTGCTGGAAGCAGGGAAATTCATCCCCATGCTCAATTCGGCGGGAGAAGTATGTCACGGCATGGTCGTGGCCGTCAAGGACGACAAGGTGACCATGGACTTCAACGCCCCGATGGCGGGCAAGACCCTGCACTTCACCGGCAAGGTGGTCTCGGTGCGTGATGCCACCGAAAAAGAGCTGACCGAAGGCCTGCACGGCGAATTCCTCCCCCACGAAGGTTGCCGCCACGGCGGATGCCACGGGCATCACGGCGGCGAAGGCTGCTGCCATGGCGAAGGACACGGAGACGGTGAGGGCTGTTGTCACGGCGAAGGCCATCACAAGGATGGCGAAGGTTGCTGCCACGGCGGGCATGGTGAAGGCTGCTGCCACAAAGAAGGATAGATGAAAACGGCTGTCGTCATACTGAACTGGAACACAAAGGATTACCTGGAGAGATTCCTCCCCGGGCTGCTGGACAGTGTCAGTAATGAAGACGCCGAAGTGATAGTGGCGGACAGCGCATCCACCGACGGATCGATGGAGATGATGCGCGAACGTTTCCCGCAGGTACGCAGGATCGAACTGGATGACAATTACGGTTTTACCGGAGGATACAACCGCGCCTTGGCAAAGGTCGAAGCCGAGTATTTCGTGCTCATCAACTCCGACATCGAAGTGACGCCCGGATGGCTGGCGCCGCTCGCGGGCTGGATGGACGCCCATCCGGACTGCGGCGCATGCGCCCCGAAGCTGAGGTCCTGGCAGGACCGCGGGCGCTTCGAGTACGCCGGCGCCGCCGGCGGCCGCATCGACCGCTGGGGCTACCCTTTCTGCAGGGGAAGGATACTCTCCCGCACGGAGGAGGACCATGGCCAGTATGATACGCCCGCGGACGTGTTCTGGGCCACCGGAGCCTGCCTGATGACGCGCAGCGTCCTGTGGCGCAGGCTCGGCGGGCTGGACGACCGCTTCTTCGCGCACATGGAGGAGATCGATTATTGCTGGAGGCTCCAGCTCGAAGGATACAGGGTGTGCTGCATCCCGCAGTCAGTGGTCTATCACCTCGGCGGAGGCACCCTGCCACAGAGTTCTCCCTGGAAGCTCAAGCTGAATTTCCGCAACGGCCTGCTGCTGCTGGAAAACAACCTTGCCAGGACTTTAGCCGCACAGGGAGAACGTCCTAAAAAGGCCCTCAGGCATGCCGGGAGGGTCATTTTCTGGAGAAAATGCCTCGACGGCTGCTCCGCTGCAGTATACCTTCTGAGCGGGCGCAAGGAGTATTTCAAGGCCGTCCTTGAGGCGCACCGCGAAGCGCGGAAGCTGGTCTCAAGGCCGGATGCAGAGGCCCTGGCCGGACAGAAGACGACCGGAGCCCCCGCCGGCTGCTACCGCGGAAGCGTCATTCTGGCATCGCTGTTGAAGGGAAAAAGAGTATTCGACTATATTGAATCAAAGATGGTGTTATGAGAATAGTCATTGAAGGAGCCGGGCAGGTGGGATCGCACCTGGCCAAGATGCTCAGCCGCGAGGCGAACGAGATCACGGTCATCGACAGCGACGCGAAGCGCCTGTCCCAGCTGACGGCCATCGCCGACGTCGTCGCCGTACAGGGAATGCCCTCGTCCATCAAGGTGATGAAGGACGCCGGCGTCCCCGGCTGCGACCTTTTCATCGCGGTCAATCCCTTCGTCCCCCAGGACGTCAATGTCGTCAGCGCCCTGCTGGCCAAGAAGATAGGGGCCAAGAAAGTCACCGCACGTCTGGAGGATGAGGAATACCTCTCCCCCGAGAACAAACTGCTGTTCAAGGAGATGGGCCTCGACCTCATGTTCTTCCCCGAAAAGATCGCGGCGGAAGAGATCGCGGACCAGCTCAAGCATTCCGCATCGACCGACTCCATGGACTTCGCGCATGGAAAACTCCAGATGGCTGTCTTCAAAATCGAAGAGACCTCGCCGATGATAGACATGAAGCTCGGCGAGTTCGTGGCCCAGACTTCGGCCGACGGGCTTCAGTTCCGCATCATCGCCATCTCCCGCGGAGAGGACACCATCATCCCCAAGGTCGACACGCATTTCCGCTACCATGACCTCGTGTTCACTATCGCCAAGCGCGAGGGTATGCCCCTGCTGATGAAATACTTCGGCAAGAGCAACATAGAGGTGGACCGTATCATGGTGCTTGGCGGTAGCGAGGTAGCCGAGCAGCTCGCCAAGAACATCGCTAAGCAGGTCAGCGAGATCAAGATCATCGAAAAGGACAAGGACCGCTGCCTAGAGCTCATAGAGATGCTACCGTCCAACGTATCCGTCGTGCATGGCGACGGGCGCAATTCCGATTTCCTTGCAGAGGAGGACATACGTTCCTACGACGCTTTCGCCGCCGTCTGCGGCAGCGACGAGACCAACGTCCTCGCCTGCGTCGCCGCCAAGAAATTCGGCGTCGAGCGCGTCATCGCGCAGGTCGAGAACGTCGAATACCTCCGCCTGGCCGAGGAACTCGGCGTCGACACCGTCATCAACAAGAAACTTCTCACCGCAGCCCGCATGCTTAAGTTCACCCTCAGCGGCAAGGCCCGTACCATCAAGTACATGAGCGGGACCAAGGCGGAAGTGCTCGAATATACCGTCGCACCGAACAGCGCCATCACCAAGTGCGCACTCAAGGACATGGGATTCCCCCGCAACGCCATCGTCGGCGGTGTCATCCGCGGCAGCGAATCTTTCATAGCGGTGGGCGACACGGTCATCGAGCCTTATGACAGGGTCGCGGTATTCGCGCTGCCCGAGGCCGTCAAGGAAGTGGACAGATTCTTCAAGTAATGGCCTCCTACCTCCAGATCGAGAACATATCCAAGTCTTACGGTCCGAAGGTTCTCTTCGAGAATATCGGATTCAACATCAATGAGGGCGACAAGATCGCCCTCATTGCTCCGAACGGCAC
>JBGUGW010000201.1:0-4436 GCA_045111695.1 Candidatus Cryptobacteroides sp.
GCGTGGACGCCGAGACGGCCCGTGCTGCCCAGGCCTCCGACGACCACGACCAGTACGTGGAGGATCATGCCGTCGTCGCGGGGTACAACACCCGGCTCACTTCCGTCGAGGGAGAAGTCAGTCAGTTAAGTGCTAAAGTGGATGGGATAAACGCAAATGTCGGAATCTCGGACATCGGCTACGATGCCGATACATTTATGAATTTCACAACTGGTGTTTTGTCCTCGATGGCCGGGCAGAATGTGTCAAAACCCGTACCGCTGATTCAAGGGGTGACATACAACATCCTATGGGACAACAACACGGGAGGATGGGCTACGGATAAGTCTGCAATCTGGGGCTACAAGGCAGACGGGACAACCCCGGTGTCCGGCTCTATGGTGAAATCTTCGGACGGGAAACACATCACATATTCAAGTAATGACCCAGAAGTAAAGTGTTTCCGAATCCGCTTGTCCTCTTATCAAATCGCATATCCGTCTGACTTCTCGCTGACCTATCAAGCGGATGGGATTGTAGATGAGATTGATGACATAAGCGACAGAATCGACGCCCTTGAAAACGATATGGCCCGGCAGAAGGTTTATGTTGCGAAGACGGGTGCGGATACGAACGATGGGACGAAGGAACACCCGTTCCTTACAATTGGGAAGGCACTTACTTCCGCAAAGCAGAACGGGACGGTGATTTTCGTTTCGTCCGGTGACTACAAGGAGGCAATAGATGTAGCGAGTTCACCTGCGGAAGATGTTTCGATTTGTGCCGCATCCCCTTTTGACACGGTGCGAATCTACGGTGGCGAGGAATACGCCCTCACGAAGGACGGGAACTATAACAACATATATTATTCAAACTTTGAACTTCGGGACTCTCCTAATGGGGAGAAAATTGCATACCTTGACGGCATACAAAGTCTTCCCGTTTCCCTTGTGGATTCGTTCCCCCAGATGCACGGAAAAAAGAATCGGCTCCCCTTCATAGAGTTCACGAACCGCCTCACGAAAGATTACGAAACCCTTGCTGATGCCCTCACATTTATGGACGGACAAAGCGAGGATTGCCTATATTACGATGCCGGAAACGAAATGGTATATGTCCATTCGCTTACCGATTTGACGGGTGAAAGTCTTACCGTTCCGAATACGCCTACTTGCAAGAAAGCACCCGTCGGGTGTAATAAATCTTTCCATTGTATCGGGCTCGATTTCGTTTTCGGCTATGCCTCCGACCTTGTAAACTATCACGATGGCGGCTTCGCATCAAACAACCTTCTTTTCGCAGAATTTATCAAATGCGGATTCCTCGGTAATTATAGAACGGGTTTGATGTCGAACGCACTTCGTAGCATTATAGTAGACTGCGAGTCTGGCGGAAATGGAAATGACGGATTCGGTACGCAGTTGTACAATGCCGATTATAGCATTCCAGAAAGGCGAGATTTCTTCGTGTTCTATGAAAGTTGTTGGTCGCACGACAATTACGATGACGGATTTACCGACCACACAAGGGGTCGGGACATCTTGAAGGATTGTCTTTCCTCTTACAACTATAACGGTGACGGATTCCACTTCGTTGCTACATCGTGCGTGGAACTGATAGATTGCGTTGCCTACAAATGCCGAAACCACGGTTTCGTATTTGCCGGGCAATCTTCGGACGAAGGCCGTCTTGGTCTTTCGGCTATGCTGATGAATTGTGTAGCCAAAGAGTGCATATACAATTATGAACTTTCGGTGACGGCTTATCCGACCATAGTTCGCCTGTATGATTGTAAGTCTATCGGAAGCACAAATACGGGGTATCGAATTTCCGGGACTTCTACGGGAGAACGCAAGATGATTCTCACGGATTGCCGTTCATTGAATGATGCCACGGTGAAATCCACCTCCGGGGATGCAAATGCCACTTTGAGCATCATCAACACGAATGTTGTGAGTTAATTTAACCCCTAACTTCCAAGATAAGCATACCATATAACGAAATGTGGGAAGTTAATATAGGAAGTCATCTACTTTCGGCCCTAATCAACTGACTTATGGCAAAACGAAACGAACTATTTGAAAGGTTTCTCGCCGATATTCCAAATGAAACAAAGGAACGGGTGTGGAAAGAAATGTCCTGCAAGTGGTACTACAATGGTGGGGACTGCAAGAAGGGCCTTCCCGGTACACCTTGTTCCGTAGTTGGGTGCGTTGCGTGGGAGCAGAATCCCGACATTAAGTAATCTACCTTCGGCCCTAATTGACTGAGTTAGCATAGGGGGGGAAGGGCGCCCCTCGTACACTTTGCCGGTGCGACATGGCCGCCATACTTTTCCCCCATTCTCAAGGATAACCGGGGGCCTCCGGGCCCCCACAAAGAACAAATACGAAAATGGATCTGAAACAGAAGACAGCATACATCACGGCGATCGCCGCGTTCGTGGCGGGCTGGGGCCTGACTATCGCCGGCTTCATCGTCGAGCCGACGGGGCAGGTGCATGATTCCGTGCTCTGGATTCTCGGGCAGGCGCTCGTATACACCGCGTCGGTCCTGGGCGTCACGATGTATTTCAACAGCCAGATGTTGAAGTTCCGCGAGGAGACGCGGCGCTTCATCAAGAGGGAGATCCAGGAAGAAGAGAGGGAGGCCGGCGATGGAGCTGAGAGTTGACCGCCGCTGGCCGAAGGAGACCTACACGATAGGCCGCCTATTCATCGACGGGGCGCTGTTCTGCAACACCCTGGAGGACCGCGACCGCGGCCTGCATCAGACGGACAGCCTGGAACAGATCCGGAGCCTGAAGATGCCGGGCGAGACGGCCATCCCGAGAGGCGTCTACACCGTCGCCATGAACACCCTGTCGCCGAAGTACGCCGCGGTCCCCTGGTACAAGTCCCTTTGCGGCGGCAAGATGCCGCGCCTGTTGGATGTGCCAGGCTTCGACGGCATCCTCATCCATCCAGGCAACACGGCCCTGGACACCCTCGGCTGCATCCTCGTCGGAAGGAACACCGCCGCCGGAAAGCTCACGGAGAGCAAGGCGACCTTCGCGAAGCTGTACAAGCGCATGAGGGACGCAGCCGACCGGGGCGAAAGAATCACTATCGAAATCCTTTAATTCCATACCAACTTTATGAAAGTCATGATCACCAAACTTACAGCCGCTCTTCTCTACTTGTGGCAGCTCCCGCAGAACCTGCTGGGGCTGCTGCTTGTTTACATCTATGGATGGGTCATTCCGATTGACTGGATGGGTGATGGCTGCTGCAGATTGCTTCCTTCCTCGCTGATCTTCCTTAACGAAAGAATCCGGGGCGGAATCTCTCTCGGCAGGTACATCATTCTGAACAACGCCCTATACAACGACATCAGGAGTTCACAGCATGAACGCGGCCATTCCATCCAGAGTATGATTCTCGGTCCGCTGTACCTTCTCGTCATCGGCCTTCCGTCGCTGATCTGGGCGGCGTGGTGGCACGAAGGGCGCGGCGTTTCCTACTATTCGTTCTACACCGAAAAATGGGCCGACCGGCTCGGTGGCGTCGAGCGATGAAGTGCAAGGCATTTGCATATCTTCTTGCCGGCGCCGGCATATTGACCGGATGCTCCCCGAAGGTAATCGAGAAGGTCCGGACTGAATATGTCGTCCAGGATGTGCATCACCGCGACACGGTTCACACGAAGGATTCCGTGTACATCCGTGAATGGATGAAGGGTGATACCGTCTATCTGGAGAAGTATAAGGACAAGTACGTCTACCGCGACAGATGGCGTGACAGCATCCTCGTAGTGCGCGATTCCGTAGCCGTAGAGAGCGTGAAGGAGGTTCAAGTGGAAAAACCCCTTAACGCCTGGACACGCTTCAAAATTGGCGCATTTTTCTGGCTTCTCGCCATCGCCGCCGTAGGATGGCGAAAGCAGATAGCATCTATTATAGGCCGGATTTCCTCAGCCATGAAAGGACATTAGCCGTAGCCATTGGTCACTACGGCATGATGAGACCACGACTACAGGTTGCGTTTGACGCCAATAGATTGGTGTTGGACGCAACCTTTTGTTATTCCCCTGACGCGGCCTTCATCGACGCGTTCCGTAGCAGATCCAGGACCGTCACCGGCTTCTTGCCGTAGAGGACGTAATCCATGACGACGCGGTTCGCGAAGTCTATCTTGCTCCTGTCGAAGTCGATGTATATGTCCGTGACGGTGCCGCCGGAATGGCCGGCCGCGGCCGTGACCGTCTTCGGGGGTATGTCGAGCTCCGTCGCGATAGTGATCCAGGAATGGCGCGTCCAGTACATGGAGATCGGCGGAAGCCCCAGCCCGGCGGCGATGTCCTTCAGGACGTTGTTTATCCTGGAAGTCCAGTGGCACGTCTTCGCGTAGGTGTCCAGGGGATTGAGGAGGTAGTTCGTTCCGGCCATCCTGCTGAAGATCTCCAGGCATTCGGGCTCG
>JBGUGW010000202.1:0-2858 GCA_045111695.1 Candidatus Cryptobacteroides sp.
GCAGGTTGGCCAGCAGCATGGCGGCGACTACGCAGATCAGAAGCAATACGCCTTGAAACCAAGGCGCGTTCGACAACTTACGGGTGGAACTCCCGAACTTACTGATGGTCTTGTTCCAGGTGAATATCGGTATGAGCCTCATGACTTGTACTTGATATCACAAATATAAATAAAAAAATCCGTATATTTGGTGTCGGCTAACAACCAATGATATGGTCAGGAAAGAATTCAGGATTGGATATGAGGAGTATGCGTCCGTGGAGGAAATGTCCGCCGTGGACCGCGATCTCTGCCGTGCGGCAGTCGAAGCGTTGAACGGCTCTTACGCTCCGTATTCGCATTTCCATGTGGGTGCTGCTGTCCGTCTTTCAGACGGTACTATCGTAAAGGGCGCCAACCAGGAAAATGCCGCTTATCCCTCGGGACTCTGCGCCGAGCGGACTGCGATGTTCTCTGCCGGTGCGAACTATCCCGGACTCGACATTGCCAGCATCGCCATCGTCGCACGCCAGGACGGCAGGATCTGCTCCGAGCCCGTGGCTCCGTGCGGTGCCTGCCGCCAGGTCATGATACAGTACCAGAACAAGGCCGGCAAGCCCATGTCCGTCATCCTTGTAGGTGCTGACCATATCAAGAAATTCGCACGGGTGGACGACATCCTCCCGCTTATCTTCGACAATCTCTAGATCGCTCCCGAACCGAGCATTTCCCCGTCTTCGCCGTACCATACGGCGAACTGTCCTGGCGTGATGCCGCGCTGAGGCGAGTCGAACAGCATGTAAAGACCATTCTCCCGCATCAGGACGAATGCGTCCTGGAGGGGCTGGCGGTAGCGGATGCGCACGCGGTAGCGACGGATGTCGCCCGGAAGCATCCGCAGGTCCGGACGGATCCAGTGGATCTCGTCCGGAGCCACGCGCAGGCAGATGCGCGAAAGCCCTTTATGCTTATGCCCTTCACCGACATAGATGATGTTGCGTTCGATATCTGTACCGATGACGAAGATGGACTCCTTGTGGCCTCCGATGTTCAGGCCCTTGCGCTGGCCGATGGTGTAGAACTGCGCACCTTCGTGGCGCCCGACAATCTTACCGTACGGATTGGCCTTGTAACGGGTTTTCCTGACATGATGCTTGCCGGAGCGGTAGGTCTCGGTCTCGAAACTCAAGGCATCATAACGGATAGGGAGAGAAAGCCTGAGCAGCGTCGCATCGTCAACCGCCTCAATCTCAGCCTTGGAGTATTCGTTATGAGCGACATCCGTGGGAGTTGCCTTATCTTCTGATATATAGTCGGTTATGAGCTGAGGCTCCGCACCGGGGTCGGCGAGCAGGGAAGCGACGGTGTCCTTGATGAAACGGTAATGTGGATTGTCGTCGTAGAAGGCGTCATAGACTTCTATGACATCGCCCTCGACGGATTTCAGCTTTTGCTGGAGGAATACCGGCAGGTCGACCTTGCCGACGAAGCAGATGCCCTGGGAGTCCTTTTTGTCGGCGGATGGCAGGTCGGCCTCGGCCGCCAGACGCCGCACCTCGGACTTGCACAGGTCCCCGATGGGGAACATCGCTTTTGCGAGTTGCTCCTGCGAAAGCTGGCAGAGGAAATAACTCTGGTCCTTGCCGGGATCGACTCCTTCGAGGATGCGGTATATCGGCCCGTCAGGGCCCTCAAGAATCTCCTTGCGACAATAATGCCCGGTTGCGACCATATCCGCTCCGAGACCTTCGGCAGCTTTCATGAAAGCATCGAACTTGATCTCACGGTTGCAGAGGACATCCGGATTCGGTGTGCGCCCCTTGGAGTATTCGTCGAACATGTAGTCCACCACGCGCTGGCGGTACTGCTTGCTAAGGTCCACGAAATAGAACGGAATCCCGATCTTGCGGGCGACCATCTCGGCCACGAAGCGGTCCTCCTCCCATTCGCAGTCTCCGTGCAGCGTGCCCTCGGTGTCATGCCAGTTCTGCATGAACATGGCAAAGACATCGTAGCCCTGCCGCTTGAGCAGCAGGGCCGCGACGCTGGAGTCAACTCCGCCCGAGAGTCCGACGCAGACCTTCATGTCAGAAGAGTTTTCCTGTCCATTTCTCAGAGAGAAGCTTTGCCGCATCTGCTACTTCGCTGTCGTTCAGCGGCTTGCGGTTGGCGGCGGCACCGGCCTTGCGCTCCTTGTCCAACTGCTCCTTGAGCAGCGCGAACTGGCGCTTGGTGTCCAGCGTGAACTCTCCGTTCATTATCCAACTGAAATACGACGGCTCCGTGAGGTATACCTCGCGGGCAGTCTTGCCTTTGTGCTTGCCGAAGCTGATGATCGCTTCCTTGTCGTCGTTGTAGATGAGGCGGCCTGCATAGTCTACGACCCTGGGCCGACCGCCGACCGCTGAAAGCGCGTCGACGTCATTCTTGAGGTCATCGTACATGTCGAGCTGGCTCTTGAGCACTTCGTATGTGGCGACGGTGTCCGCCTCGGCGGTATGTGCGTTCTCGAAGTCTCCGCCGCAGTAGAAACGGTAGGCGGCCTTGAGGTTGCGGGGCTCCTTGAAATGGTAGATGTTCTGGACATCCACCATCTTTTTCTCATGGAGGTTGATATTGAAATCGCGTCCTAGATAGTGGCGGACGCGCTCTATCTCCTCCGCCAGCAGCGGAAGGTCGAACTTGGCGGAATTGAATCCCGCCAGGTCACTGTCACCGAACCATTCCACGACCTCGTCCACGACGTCGCAGAAGCGGGGACAATCGACGAGGTCCTCGTCCTTGACCCCGTTCACGGCGCTTGCGCTCGGGGATATAGGCCTCTGGCGCCTGGTCTCATAGTCCCAAGGCTCGATCTTCCATGTCTTGATGCGCTGCTC
>JBGUGW010000203.1:0-4542 GCA_045111695.1 Candidatus Cryptobacteroides sp.
AAGATACTTCAGCAACGCCTGATAATCATCGATAGCGGACAACTCGCCCTTGTGACGGTCGAAATAGTCCGATGCAAAGCGCATTGCCGTAGCCTTGCGGTTGCAGTCAACGTAGAAACGGGTGGCGAGTGTGGTGTCGAGAGGGACGAAGACATCGGGAATGATACCTCCTCCGCCATACACCTTCCTTCCACCTACAGTATAGTACACCTCTGACCTGTTCACCTTCATGCTGTCAGCTCCCGTAAGCTCGCCGCCATTGTATCTGTTGATGATATCATTCTGATAATCATCGGAATAAGGCTTCTGGATGCAGCGTCCCGAAGGGGTATGGAAGCGTGCGACAGTCAGGCGTATACCCGAACCGTCGGTAAAGTACACCGGTTCCTGGACCAGTCCCTTGCCAAACGAACGGCGTCCGACGATCACTCCCCGGTCATTGTCCTGGATGGCGCCGGCGAAAATCTCGCTCGAGGACGCGCTGCTCTCGTTGATCAGTACGGTGAGCCCGACTTTCTTGAGTATGCCCCTTCCGTCAGCCTTGTAGTCCTCGCGGTCGCGATGAAGGCCTTCCATGTAGACGATAAGGTCGCCCTTTTCAAGGAAAAGGTTGGAAAGCAGGAGAGCCTGGTCGAAATAACCGCCGGTATTGTCCCGGAGATCGAAGACCATGTGCTTCATGCCTGAGGAAAGCAGTTCCATGGAAGCGTTCAGGAACTCGTTGTAGGTCGTGCGGGAGAACTTGGAGAGCCGGACATAGCCCGTAGTGTCGTTCACCATGAACGACGCGTCAATGCTGTGGACAGGTATCTTGCCTCGGGTGATCTCAAAGGGAATCTTGACACCGTCGCGGAGGACCGTGACCGTCACCTTGGTGCCGGCAGGGCCCTTCATGCGCCTGACCATGCTGTCCTGTGGGAATTTCACGCCGGCGATGACCTTGTCATCCACGCTCAGGAGACGGTCTCCGGGCAGCATGCCGATCTTCTCGGACGGTCCACCCGGGATGACCTCAAGGACGATGGCAGTATCGTTGGGAACGTTGAACTGTATGCCTATGCCGTCGAAATTGCCCGCAAGGTCGGTCTCGGACTCCTCCAGCTCTGCCGGAGGCATATACACGGAATGAGGGTCCAGACCTGAAAGGGCGGCAGAGATAGCAGCATCAGTAACTGTCTTGTAATCAACCGTATCCACATACATCTCATCAACCTTCTGGAGGACGAGATTGAGCTTGCGCCAGTCTTCGTAGCGGGTTTTCAGGCGGCGGCTGTTCTCCGTCGCCTTCTGGATGGTCAGGACGAGCAATGCTCCAAGCACTACGCCCAGTACGGCCACCCATACCGAGGATATTCTCTTCTCAGACATTCTCAATCCACTTTTTCAACTTCGATCCCGGCCTGACGGAGCAGGTCGATGCCGTCGGTAAGACGGTACTCGTCCCTGTAGACGACGCGCTTGATGCCTGACTGGATGATCAGCTTGGAGCACTCCATGCAGGGCGAGGCAGTCACATAGAGGGTGGCCCCGGCGCTGCTGTTGCCGGACTTGGCCACCTTGGTGATGGCATTGGCCTCAGCGTGAAGGACATAGGGCTTGGTCACACCGTTCTCGTCCTCGCAGATATTCTCGAAACCGGAAGGGGTGCCGTTGTATCCGTCGGATATGATCATACGGTCCTTGACGAGCAGCGCGCCGACCTGACGGCGCTTGCAGTAGGAGTTCTTGGCCCAAACCGAGGCCATCTCGAGGTAGCTGTGATCGAACTTTTCCATGTTTAACTTCTCTGATAAAGGTAACGCTTGATGCTCTTCTTGGGAGTGCGCTCGAAATCCTCGGGCATGAACTCTATCTTGCGGATCTTGGCGTAGTTGGGGATCTCCTTGTTGATCTCGGGGAGAGCGTCCCGCAGGCGTTTCTCGAGTTCGAGCCTGGTCATGCCGTCAAGGTCGGCCTGATGGTAGTCGGGATAGATGAGTGCCGTAAGGCCGCCGTCCTCCTCCACTACGAGCGAGTCAACTACATATGTAGTGTTGTTGATGACAGCTTCCAGTTCCTCAGGATAGATATTCTGGCCATTGGCACTGAGTATCATGCACTTGGAGCGACCGCGCAGGAACAGGTATCCGTCCTCGTCAATCACTCCCATGTCTCCGGTGCGGAACCATCCGTCCTCGGTGAACGACTCCTGGGTGGCCTTCTCGTTCTTGAAGTAGCCGAGGAAGACGTTGTCGCCCTTGATCTGGATCTCGCCTGGAATCGTGCGTTCATCCTCGGAATCGATGCGCACCTGGCAGCCAGTGATGGGCTTGCCGCAGGAGCCGAGCTTGCCCTTGTACCATTTCACATAAGTGATGAGAGGGGCGCACTCGGTCATGCCATAACCGACGGTGAACGGGAAATTGATCTTCTTCAAGAACTTTTCCACCTCGGGATTGAAGGCGGCTCCGCCGAGTATGACCTCCTCGAAACGGCCGCCGAAGGCGTCGATGAGGCCGTTGCGGATCTTCTTGAGGATGAACTGATTGAGGATAGGTATCTTGAAGAAAGTCTTATTGCGGTCGATGACGGGCTTGAGCTGGGACTTGTACACCTTCTCAATAATGAGCGGAACGGCGATGATGACATCGGGACGGATATCCTGGAAAGCGTTCAGGATGACCTTCGGACTGGGGACACGCGTCAGAAAATGCACATGCGCGCCGATGGTCATCTCGAAAAGGAACTCGAACATCATGCCGTACATGTGCGCGCTAGGCAGCATCGACACCATCTCGGAGTCCGCCGTCATCTGGGGCTCCGCAGTTTCATGCGCGAACTTGATATTGGTATAAAGTGCCCTGTACGGAATCATGACACCCTTCGAGAAGCCGGAAGTACCGGAAGTATAGTTGATGACCGCCAGTTCATCGGGCTGGTCTTCATAGTAGGAGATATCGTCAGGGGTGAACCCGTTGGGATACATGGACGCGAATGTCTCCGGAAGGTTGTCGCGGACATCCTGGAAGTTCTCACCGCGGGCGTACAGGAACTTGAGGGTATTGATCTGTACTATGACGTACAGCCCGGGCATCTCGGCCTCGGAGAGGTTCTCCCATAGCACCTCGTCCACGAAGAAGACCTTGGCTTCGGAGTGGTTGACCAGATAGTGGATATTGCCGGGCTTGAACTCATGCAGGATGGGCACGGGCACCGCGCCGTAGGTAAGTGCGGCAAGGAAGCACACTCCCCAGTTGGCCTGGTTGCGCGAACAGATGGCGACTTTGTCGCCCTTCTGGAGGCCGCATTTCTCAAAGGTGATATGCAAGTGCTTGATACGCTTGGCCACGGTCTCGTAAGTAAGGGTGACACCGTGGTAGTTTGAGAGCGCAGGGCGGTCCCAATTCTTCTTGAAGCTTTCCTCAAGGAGCTTGTTTACTGATCTGTATTCCATCTTTACAATTTGATGTTTCTGGTTTTACCGTCGTTGCAGGTCACCTTGAGGGTCTTGCCGTCGACCTCGAGTTCGCTGTCGCGACGGATGGACTTGGCTCCCTCCTGCCTGTATACGGGATCCCCTCCGTCAAAGGGGAAGATCTGCGTCTGCACCGCCGTACGGACGGCCCAGTACTTGACGCCGTCCACGGTGACCAGCTCGGGGAGCGATATGATTTTCTCGTCGGACGTGATACCCATCCATCCGTCGGGTTTCACGCCGTGAAGATTGTACATTCCGATGGTATTGTCCGTATGGAGGACTATGGCAGTGTATCCCTTCGCCCCGGTGAAGTCATAGGCGGCCGGACCGAGGAGGACATCCTTGCCGAGCTCGGCAGGGAATCCGGACACGAAGCGTCCGAGGCGGTCCAGCAGCCAAAGCTGCGAGCCGGAGGCGAACAGGAACTGGATCTTGCCGTTGGCATAGTAGTCTATGCTCTCGACCCTTCCGCACAGCGGACCGTTGAACGGTACGCTCCATATGCCCTTGCCGTCCTTCTCCTTGAAACTAAGGTAGTAGTTGGACTGCTGGTCCAGGAGATTGGTGCCGCCAGTACCGGAATTCTGGACCTCGAAAGGCCCGGAAGGAACGACGATGGCGGCATCGGAAACGACGGCGGGCGTGCTGGTGCGGTTGATGAAAGGCACACGGACCACATCGAACTGGAATCTGTCGCCGTTGCATATGAGGAAGCAAGGCTCAAACGCAGCTCCGTCCAGTGTGGAGCTCACGGCAGAGAGCATCGCCGGCGTGAACAGGGCCTCGCCCTGAGCCGCTCCGGCGGAGAAATAGACGGCCATGGAGCAGTCCCTGCCCAGCGCCGCCGGAGCGGACGCAGTATCGTTCAGCAGGGCCTGGAGCACATCGCCGGAAGCGTAGCGCTCGACATAGTCAGATATGGCGGCACGGCTGCCGCTCACTATCCATTCGCCCGTAAAGGCGAAAGTGCTCTCATCAGCAAGAGAGAAGAAGTTTCCGAAAAGGACCGATGCGAAACCGCCGAAAGCGTAAGGCTGCGCGGAAATGGCGTAATCCTTCTCGCTGGATATCTCCAGTCCCTTGAA
>JBGUGW010000204.1:0-6240 GCA_045111695.1 Candidatus Cryptobacteroides sp.
AAGGACTTGAGCTTCTTGAACGACTCGACGACGGCGAGGTCGGCGAGCTTGTTCTCAAGGCCTTCACGGTCAAGCAGTTCGTCGACAAGGCCCTCGCGCAGGAAGTCCTCGGGGAAGTTGAGCTTGAGCCCGTCGATGGCCGCATTGAGGGCTTCGACCGTCAGGCCGCGGCTCTCCGCGATCTCCGACGCGTAGCTGTTCCAGATCGCATCGATCATGGCCTGGGTCTGCTCAAGGTTCTCGGGGCTGGGGGCGTTCTTGATGTAGCCCTCGCCGGCGGACTTGTATTTGCCGTGGCGGATGAGCTGGACGTTGACGCCGAGCTTGTCAAGCAGGTCCTTGTAGAAAGTGAGGCTGCTGCCGATGCCGGTGAGCATGGAACTGGCTCCCTGGTGGGAAGACATATAGACCTTGTCGGAAACCGAAGCGAGATAGTACGATGCGGTGGAAGGGCTCTCCGTGTAGGAGATGACGGGCTTGCCGCTCATCCTGAAATTGGAAAGCGCCTTGCGGAGCTCCTGGAGCTGGGCGATGCCGCCCGATGCGCCGTCAGCCTTGATGTAGATATATTTGACGGCCGGGTCCTCGGCGGCCTTGTTAATGGCCTGAACGGCCTTCCAGAGGCCGACGCTCTCCGTCATGCTGCCTCCTTGGATGAGGGACATGACATCCGGGGAAGCGGGGGTCGCCTGCTCGGCGATCGATATCTTGGACATGTCCATGACCATGACGCCGGACTTGGGCAGTGCCGGAGAGGCGCTGCCGGCCGCCGCCAGCGACGAGACGAAGCCGATGCCAAGGATGAAGGCTATGACGCCCGCAAGGAAAAGGCCGCAAATGACGGCCAGGACCATTTTGACAAATTCTTTCATGTTCGGATTGTATTGATCGGGGCAAAAATAGGAAAAAACTGCGACTTAAATGCTATATTTGCATGATAAACCTATTGAAGCATGGCACAGAAACCATCCATACCGAAGGGCACGCGCGACTTCGGCCAGCAGGAAATGGCCGAACGCAACTATATATTCGACACGATCCGCAGCGTCTTCAAGACTTACGGCTACGCCCAGATCGACACACCGGCGATGGAGAACCTCTCCACCCTGCTCGGCAAGTACGGAGACGAGGGTGACAAGCTCCTTTTCCGCATCCTCAACTCCGGCGATGCATTCTCGGGAATCGATTATGAGAGTTTCAGGACCGAAGGAGACGCTTACAACAGCAAGGCCCTGTCGCTCAAGGTATGCGAGAAGGGCCTGCGCTATGACCTGACCGTGCCGTTCGCGCGCTTCGTGGTACAGCACCTGAACGAGATATCCTTCCCCTTCAAGCGTTATCAGATACAGCCAGTCTGGCGTGCCGACAGGCCTCAGAAAGGCCGCTACCGCGAGTTCTACCAGTGTGACGTGGACGTCATCGGTTCCCGCTCGCAGCTCAACGAGCTCGAACTCGTACAGATCGTTGACAGGGTATTCAAGCTCCTGGACGTCAGGGTGTTGATCAAGGTCAACAACCGCAAGGTCCTCACCGGTCTGGCCGAGATCTGCGGGTTCCCTGACAAGGTCGTCGACATCACAGTGGCTATCGACAAGCTCGACAAGATAGGACTCGACGCCGTCAAGGAGGAGATGCTCGGCAAGGGCCTCACGCCTGAGGCTGTGGCCGTGCTCGAGCCCGTGCTACTTCTCTCCGGCACCGATGCGGAGAAGATCGCTACGATGCGCGCACTGATGAACGGAGGTTCCGCCTCCGGCCTCGTCTCGGAGGCCGGCCTGAAAGGCCTGGACGAGCTCGAGGAGCTCTTCGGCCTGATCGATGCCGCCGGCATCGGCTCGGCCGTCGAGATCGACCTCTCGCTGGCCCGCGGCCTCAACTATTACACCGGAGCCATCTTCGAGGTCAAGGCGCTCGACTTCGCCATCGGAAGTATCTGTGGAGGAGGCCGTTACGACAACCTGACCGGCATCTTCGGGCTTCCTGACATGTCCGGCGTCGGCGTCAGTTTCGGAGCCGACCGCATCTACGACGTGCTCAAGGGCCTGGACAAATTCCCGGCCGGCCTAAAGTCTGCTACGCGCGTGCTGTTCGCTAACATGGGCAGCCGCGAACTGCTGTACGTGCTGCCCGTCGCCCGCGCGCTCCGCGAGGCCGGCGTCTCCGTCGAGGTCTACCCCGATTCAGCCAAGCTCAAGAAGCAGTTCGACTACGCCGACCGTAAGTCCATCCCCTTCCTCTCCATCAACGGAGAGTCCGAGATGGAAGCCGGCACCGTCCAGCTGAAAAACCTCGCTTCAGGCAAGCAGAAGGCATTTTCCAAGGGAGACATAGACGGAATCCTCGGCTTCCTGGCCTGACCTGCCAAAGATCCTTAAGGCCGAAATATTCGCCAAAGATTTGGACTTTCCAAAAATAGTCCTTACTTTTGCAGTCCAATACCGCGGGGTAGAGCAGTCGGTAGCTCGTCGGGCTCATAACCCGGAGGTCGCAGGTTCGAGTCCTGCCCCCGCTACGAAGTAATTGAAAGTCAACCAATTAAGGTTGACTTTCTGCTTTTCTGCGCTTGCCCTTGTTTGGGAAAATCCTCAAAATCTTCTATCTTTAGGCAGATAAATCGGAATTTATAGAGGAGCTTAAATGGTTAACTACGGATTGAAGGATAAAGTTGCCCTGATTACTGGTGCTAATAATCCACAGGGCATTGGAGCAACTACGGCATTAACTTTTGCTCGCGAAGGGGCAAAGGTGGTCTTGGTCTATAAAAGATTGCAAAGGCCATATGACGAGACAAAGACTGAAAGGAACGGCACTGACAAGTATTTCAAGGCAAACGCCGGGGATGCGAGCATTGTTGAGCGTAAGCTCAAGGAGATAAATGCCGACTATCTGATTATCAAAAGCGACATTTCCAATGAGAATGATGTCAAGGATATCTATTCGAGAACACTTGAACAATACGGAAAAGTTGACATTCTTGTCAACAATGCAGCTGATGGCGATATGGATGGATTGGATACCATCGAGAAAATCACCCAGAATGTGATTGACGATACCTTCGCTGTCAATGTTAGGGGAAGCATCCTGATGACACGGGAATTCATTATCCACCGTGGAGATTACGGCAGAATTATCAATATCTCTACAGACGCAGCTCAGGTCTTTGAGGGACAGATTTCTTACGGATCAAGTAAGGCAGCACTGGAAGCACTTACTCGCAGTGTTGCCCTTGAAGTAGCGAAGTATGGTATTACAGTGAACTGTGTTGCCCCGGGGCCTACTCAAACAGGATGGATTGATTCTGAGTTTGAGAAGCATGTTGTTACGATCATTCCGATGGGCAAACTGATTCAACCGGAGGATATTGCCGATACGATTCTGTTTCTGGCGAGCGAACAGGCAGGAATGCTTACGGGACAGGTCATAAAGGTCTCAGGAGGTCATGCCTTATAAATTCCATTTTATCGGTCAAGCCGATCATGAAGGCTTGTATCTGGAGCATCCCTTCGATGAACGAGTGGTTCGAGATTCGAAGTGTTTGGTCTACGAAGTAATTGAAAGTCAACCAATTAAGGTTGACTTTCTGCTTTTCTGCGCTGGCCCTTTTTGGGGGGAATCCCCCCCAAAGTCCTATCTTTTGGCAGATAAATCGAAATTTATCGGTATAACGGTTTACTTACTTCTCCAGGAACTCCGTTGGCGTCATTCCGGAGACCTTCTTGAACAACCGGCTGAAATGATGGGGATATTCAAAGCCGAGCAAATCGGCCACTTCACCAACTGACAGCCCTTTCATCAGGAGATTCTTGGCTTGGTCTGTCACGAAGGTATGGATATAGCCGATGGCGGTGCCGCCGGTTGCCTGATGGATCATGTCGCCGAAGTAGCGGGCGGAATAGGCCAGTTCGCTGGCACACCAGGCAACTGTCGGTAGCCCCTTCTCATGCTGCAACCCTTTTGAGAAATAGTCAACTAGCAGGCGGTGGAAGCGTTTAAGGATGTCGCTTTCGCCGCTTTCCTGTTTGGCCTGCTGCCGAAGGTGGATGCGCTGGCAGTATTCCAGGATCAACTTGAGATAACTGACGAGGATGTTTCTGAGTGTCGGCGAATCCGTATTCTCCTGCATTTCTTTTCGCATCGTTACAAGCAGGAGCGACAGGCGTTCATATTCGGAGGGCGTCATCCGCAGCCAGTCCGTATAGAAATAGGAGAAAAACGGGTATTCTGGTTGATACAGTTCCGGTGACCAGAGCAGGGACCATCCGTTTATAAATTGAGGTATCCCTTTGTCTTCCGCTCCGCCTATCTGCCCGGGAGCCACGGCAATGATGGAACTGTCTCCTACCATGACGGATTTGGTGCCATAGGACAGATACTTAGGGAATTGCTGCTGGATGAAAAGGCCGTAAACCCCATAGTTGTTGAGACTGCTCCGGAAAGGAGACACCTCGTCGTAACTGATCAGCGCCAGCTGGGGATGCAGCACCGGAGCGCCCACATACTCGGCATAGACATTGGGGTTATCGACCTTCAGGATCTGCTTCATAACTTTGCAAAGATAGCAAATTCTGCGAAATTGGTATAAAGTCAGCGAATATCTGTACAAAAAGTTAGAAACCTCCCCGTACCTTTGCATCATGAAACACAAGATGATGAAAAGAATACTATCACTCCTGCTTGCCGTCTTTGCCAGCGCAACACTTCTCTCCTGCGAGAAGGTTCAGCCTGTCCAGATTCCCGAGCCCCAGAAGGAAGAGGAAAAGCAGCCGGAAGACAATAGCCAGAACAATAACAATGGTGACGGAAATACTTCCAACAATATGACAAATACATTGTACCTTACCATCGGCGGCGTGACCAAGTCGGCGACGTTGGTGGACAACTCATCGGTGAAGGCCCTTGTAGCGCAGTTGCAGAAGGGCGACATCACCTACGAGGCAAGCGACTACGGCGGCTTCGAGAAGGTGGGCGCGCTGGGTTATTCGTTCCCGCAGAACAACGAACAGATTAACACCGTGCCGGGCGACCTGATCCTCTATCAGGGCAACGCCCTCTGCATCTACTACGACACCAATTCCTGGAACTTCACCCGCATCGGCAAGCTCGACGATATGACGCAGGCCGATATCAAGACTTGGGTGAAGGCCGGCGGCGGCAGTGTCACCGTCAAACTTTCCCTAAAACAATAGACGATCATGAAAAAGATACTCATTACCCTTGCGGGCATCGCCCTTATAGCATCCTGCTGCAACAACAAAAGCTTTAGCGATATGAACCTGACTCAAGAATGGGACAAGACGTTCCCGAAATCCGACCTTGTGGAGCATTCCAAGGTCACTTTCCACAACCGTTACGGGATTACGCTGGTGGCCGATATGTATGTCCCGAAAGACGCAGAAGGCAAACTGCCCGCCATCGCCGTGAGCGGCCCCTTCGGCGCCGTGAAGGAGCAGACCAGCGGCCTCTATGCCCAGCATATGGCCGAAAGGGGCTTCCTCACCATCGCCTTTGACCCTTCCTATACCGGCGAGAGCGGCGGAGAACCGCGCCGGATGGCTTCCCCGGACATCAACACCGAAGATTTTCTGGCAGCGGTGGATTTCCTCTCTACAAACGACCTGGTAGATTCGGAGCGCATCGGCATCATCGGCATCTGCGGATGGGGCGGAATGGCTATCAACGCGGCGGCGCTTGACCCCCGCATCAAGGCCACGGTCACGTCCACGATGTACGATATGTCCCGCGTTGCCCGCGAAGGATACTTCGGCAGCACCGACAATGCCGAGGCCCGCGACGCGCAGCGCGCCGCCTGGGCCGCCCAGCGCACGGAAGACTACCGCACAGGTACTTACAAGCGCGCCGGCGGTGTGATCGATCCGCTTCCGGAGGACGTTCCCTGGTTCGTGAAGGACTACCACGACTACTACAAGACCGAGCGCGGCTACCACCCCCGCAGCGGCAACTCCAACGACGGCTGGAACATCACTGGCACGATGTCCTTCCTGAACCAGCCCCTGCTGGACATGGCCGGAGAAATCAAGACCCCAGTACTCCTGATCCACGGCGAGAAGGCCCACAGCCGCTACTTCAGCGAAGGCGCCTTTGCCAAACTGAAGGGTGACAACAAGGAACTTCTCATCATCCCCGGAGCCGTGCATACGGACCTCTATGACGACAAGGCCGGCGTGATCCCTTACGACAAGATGGAGGCGTTCTTCAAAGAAAACCTGAAATAAGATGAAA
>JBGUGW010000205.1:0-5805 GCA_045111695.1 Candidatus Cryptobacteroides sp.
TAGAAATTGAGGCAAATTCCGGCGGTTACATACGGTCCCTTCTCCGCGATCATGAAGTTCCTCATGACCGTCTGGTTCAGGAGGTTCCGGCCCTCCGCCCATAGCGAGAAATGATTGTTCATCCGGAACTCCGCCGTGACCCCGAGGTCGATCCATCCGGGGACATGGCAGTCGTTAAAACTACCGTATGAAGTATAGAGGTCCTCACCCTCACGGGCGCTCATCCATTCGGCTGAAAGACCGGCGAACACGCGGCGGTTCCAGTTGTAGACGAAGTCGGCCGATCCGGTGAATACAGGAAGGGTCATTGCAAAGAATCCCTTCTCCATCTCCGGCTTGACGGACTTCTGGAGTTTCATGCGGACAGACGCATCGACACGGTCGGTACCGAGGACACCGTTCAGGCCGGCATAGAGCAAGTCGTAATTCATCATGTTGACGACCGGGACGGAGATCTCCTCCACGCTTGAGGACTCAATCGAAGAGCTATAATAAACTACCCCTATACCCGGCATGGGAGCATTGTAATAACGGGCATATCCAACCTCGGCCCCATACTGGAATATGCTCCGCGCACGGCCGCTGATGCCGATACCGGCATCGAAAGTGTTGACGGAGGCATCACCTATGGTGTCGAAATACTCCAGGGACGCCATCTGAGGCAGATGGTGGTTGCCCTTCAGGTACGAAGAGTAAGTATTGAACGTCTGCCCTCCGACGACCTTGGCCGAAAGCACGAGCTTGTCGGGGATGGCCTCGTAGCTGAGGCGGAAATCCGGATAGAGTTTGCGGCCCTTGTAGTCCGCCACTGGAGGATAAATATTCGTATAATTCGTATAATACGATCCCTGGCCAACGCTTTCATCATACTCGAAGTCGCGCCAGACATCGGAGAAACGGATACCGACGGACACCGAAAAACCGTCCTCGGAGAAACGGTACGAAGGGACGATCTCCACGCGGTCAGCGTATGCTGTCCTCAACGACTCATTGTAGATGACATGGTGCCAGGAAGTCCCGAAGCGGATGGAATGACTCTTAGCCAGGCGATAACCCAGGACTGCATCCATTCCAAGGTCATTCTCTTTGTAGGACGGTGAATTCTTGGACGAGAACCCGCTTGTCATGACGGAGTTTTTCAAGCCGTTCCATCCGAGGGAGAAATCATAGCTGAAATCAGCTGCATCGATAGAGCGCGCCCTCAGGACGGCAGAGCCGCCAAGGGCCTTGTTGCCCTCGAATAACTGCTCCTTGGTACGCAGGAAATCGAATCCCCCGTCGAGGGTGATGACGGCGGAAGCCGCATCGTAACGCAGCGTGGTTCCCAGCCTGTTGGCGAAATCAAATCCCTTGTATTCACCGTCGGGGCCGATGAGATAGTCGCCGGTGCCGCGGGTGGCGGAAATGGCGTGATACATGCCGCTGTACCCCTTGAAATCGTCGTATACCGAGATGCCGAAGCGTCCCTTGACCGCAGGCGTGAAGACCAGCTGAGCCTCCGGATGGAGGGCATAGCCGGCGCCGGCGCGCAGGTAGAAACTGCCGTTGTCGCGGCGCGTCGGGTCGGGCTTCATGTCGATGCGGTAGGGCGAGAACTCGTACGCTCCCCTGTAAGGGTTGTCGAACTCCGAATAGTTGAAGTTCCAGTCGAACTTCAGCAGGGAGTCCGGAACGGCCATGGCGACGTTCTGTTTGTTCACCTCCATGAGCTTGCCCTCGTAGTCGTTGGTCACCTGGACGGTGGGATTGAGGTTCTGGGCGGATGCAGCCGCGCAGGCCAGCAGGGCCGAAGCAATGATTATATATCGTCTCATAGCGTGATTACATCATTTGTGAAAGTTTCTCGAGTCTCATGGCGACGGCGTCGAGGACGTCGTCCTCGGGACCGGTGGACTCATAACCGTTGGCGATGCTCTCGAAAGTAGCCTTGGCCTGCTTGAAGTTGTCCTGCTCGGCGAAGGCGTCGCCAAGGACGATGAAAGCCTTGGCCAGCCAGTAGTTCTGGGTGCCGGCATCAGCGGCGAAGTCATAGACCATCTTCTCGACCGAGTCGAAGTTGCCCTCGTCGTAAGTGCTCTGTATCAGCGTGTAAGCAGCCTCGGCGCCCTCGTCTGTCGAAGGCTTGGCAGCCAGGCGGCGGAAGATGTCCATGGCGGCGGCGCGCTGGCTCGTGCCCATCAGCGACTTGGCCTTGACGAAGTCCGCCTCGCGGCCCAGGGTATCGTCGCAGCGGCTGTCAGCCTTGACGCCGTCAGCCGCCGCAAGCGCGTCGCGGTAGTCCTTGGCGCGGTAGGCGGAGCGCATCATGCCGACCTTGGCGGCGAACACGTTGTCGTCCATGCGGGCCTTCTCGCGGAGCATCGAATAGCCGTTGTAAGCGTCGGAATAATGCTCAAGGCCATAGGAAAGGACGGAGTAATTGAGGATGGCGGGCTCGAGGAACGAGCCGGCATCGGGCGCCGTCATGACCTTGGCATAGCTGTCGACGGCATTCTCTTTCTGCCCGAGGTTCATGTAGCACTCTGCCTCGTAGAAACGGGCCTCGGTAGCCCTCGCCCCGGAAGGATACTCGTCGAAATACTTCTGCAGCGAGGTCAGGGCCTTCTGGTAGTTGCCGCTCAGGAAGACCTGCTCTGCGGAATTGAAGTAGATCTGCTCCTTCTCGGCCTCGGTTTTGGCGGTGCCGTCACCGACGGACTCCGCATAGGCGAGGTATGCCTCGGGCTCGCCCATCGACTGGTAGATGGACTCGATGGCGAGCATGGCGTCGTTGGTATATTCGTTCTTCGGGAGGTCGCTCACGACCTGCTTGTAGTACCCGAGGGCCTTGTCGTACTGGCGGTTGTTGCGTGCGAGCATGCCCAGCTCGATGAGCGCGCGTGCGACATAGGTGCCGTCCTTGGCGTTGGTGCGGAGGCTCTCGAAACACTCTGCCGCGACGTCGTTACGGTCGAGGTCGACATAGGCGCGGCCGAGCTCGTACATGGCCTCCGGCCAGAAGTTGGCAGCAGGCGAGGCCTTCCTAACGCGGCTGAGGGCGTCGACCTTCTTCTGCTTCTCGCCGGCCAGGCCATAAGCGAGGCCGAGCTGGTAGTAAGGATAGACGTCGTCCGGATCGGAGAACTCCGCCAGGACATTCTGGTATCCGTCCGCGGCGGCCTTGTAGTCCCTGCGAAGGAAGTCGCAGTCGGCGCGGCGCACGCCGGCATCCTGCCTGAAGGCCTTGGTGCCGGACGAAAGGTATGTATCGAACCACTTGGCGGCATTGGCATAGTCGCCGCTGCGGAAGTAGCTGTAGGCGATGTTGTACGGGAGCGCCCTTCCCTCCTCCTGCCTGTCAAGGGCGGAGCCGTTGTACAGGTCGGTCTGGATATTGGCGGCCTCGGCATAGTTGCCGGAATTGTAGTACGACTCGGCAAGCCAGTAGCGCGAGAGCTGGTTGAAGGGGTCGCGGCGGCCGGTGTAGAAGGCCGCGGCCTGCAGGCACTGCACGGCGTCGCGCCACGAACCGTTGGAAATCAACTGATTGGCGCGCAGGTAATTGGCTTTCATGTAGTTGCTGCGCATGTCCGGGCTGAGCTCGTCGATGTTGTCATAGGCCTCGACCGCGCCGGCATAGTCATGGGCGGCGAGCCTTGACAGTGCCATGTAGCTGTAGATATCGTCTCCCCTCTCGGACTTGGCATAGGTGGAGATGTAGTCTGCAAAAGGCTGTCCGTCCTGGTTCAGGTCGAAAGCGAGCTTGGCGTAGTTGAACATGGCGTCCTCGCGGATCCCGGCATCATACGGAAGCGCGGAAGCGTCGCGGAAACACTCCATGGCCTTGACCTTGTTCTTCATCTGGAGGTAGGAGTCGGCCATCTGGTAGGACGCGATCTGGCCGAGGGAATCGGCGAAAGAGGACATCCCCAGGAAGTTCTCCACCGCGCCCTCGTAGTCCTTAAGGGCATACAGGATGGATCCGGCGTAGAAATAATCCGAACGGGTCTTGGTCTCGTTGGAAAGGAGGTTCTTGTCGAAGTACTCCTTGGCCTTGTCGACATTGCCCTGAACGAGATATGACTCCGAGATGATACGGGCGAGGTGCGGCTGCCTCTCAGCGGGGACCTTCTCGAACATCGCGGGGCCGTTGTCCGTCACATACTTGTAATCCTTGTTGTTGAAACGGCACTCGAGTATGTAGTAGTTGGAGTGCTCGGCAAAGCGCGGATCCTTGGCGGCCTGCTCGAACCACTTGATGGCGGAGTCGAAGTCGCTGGCGGAATAGTCGATGTATCCTATCGCATAGCGGGAAGGGGCCGTATAGTCGGAGAAAGGCATCTTCTCGACGGCCAGGAAGCGTTCGCGCGCATTGGCGTAGTCCAGCAGGGCGTAATCGCTGTAAGCGCGCTTGAACACATACTCGGCCACCTGCTCGCGTCTGAGGTCCTCCTTGGAGAAGGAGGCGAACTCGCGGCGCGCCGCGGTATAGTCGCCGGCATCGAAAAGTGAGAGTCCTTTCTCGAAACGGATCTGCGGCGCCAGGGAGGACTCGGGATACTTGAGCAGGTATGCGTCAAGTTCATCCATGAAGCCCTCGGTCTGCATCTTGGCGGCGCAGAGCGCGGAATAGCCCTCCCCGAGGAGGTCACCGCTGCGGCCGAGGTCCTCGAACATGTCCTTGGCCCTCTCGTACATGCCGCTCCGATAAAGCTTGAGCGCCTTCTTGAAGTCGCCGTCACGCGGAGCGGCCTGGGCCTGGAAAGCCAGGACCCCGATCACCAGCGCCGCTGCGGCGGCGCAAATTTTCCTTGTATGCATAAAAAAACAATTATCTTACTTCAACCTACAAATTTACATATTTTTAAGCTATATTTGCTCAACAATTGAGCCAAATAAGCCCCAATATGGACAATACACCCCTCATTTCCTTCAAAAAAGCGAATATCATCAACGGAGAGAGCATAGTCATCTACGGACTGGACATGGAGATCTATCCCGGAGACTTCGTCTACATCGTCGGCAAGGTCGGTACGGGCAAGACTTCCATCATCCGCACCATGACCGCCGAGAACCCGTTGAAGGAGGGAGAAGGGACGGTCTGCGGCTTCGCCCTGAACGGCATCAAAGCCAAGGACATACCTTTCCTCAGGAGGAAGACGGGTGTGGTGTTCCAGGACTTCCAGCTGCTGATGGACCGTTCCGTCGAGGCCAACCTCGAGTTCGTTCTCAAGGCCACGGGATGGAAGGACCGCGATGCGATGGACAAGCGCATCCTCGAGGTCCTGCAGGACGTCGGCATGGAGACCAAGGCCCACAAGATGCCGCACCAACTGTCCGGAGGCGAGCAGCAGCGCATCGCCATCGCCCGCTCGCTGCTCAACCGCCCGTCGGTCATCATCGCCGACGAGCCTACCGGCAACCTCGACAACGAGACCGCCGACGGCATCCTGCGCCTGCTCACCAAGATCAACAAGGAGGAGGGCACTGCCATCGTCATGGTCACCCACAACCGCGGCATATTCGAGAAGTACCCCGGCAGGGTCTTCGTCTGCAAGGACGAGACCTGCAACGAAAGGCTCGAGAACGAAGTCATCGACCTCTCCCTGACGATATGAGAAAGGCTGAGCGCTACGCGCACATCATAGACTGGTTCACGGAGAACATGCCCGTGGCCGAGACTGAACTTCACTTCCAGTCCACATTCCAGCTGCTCGTGGCAGTGGTGCTGTCCGCACAATGTACGGACAAGCGCGTCAACATAGTGACCCCCGAACTATTCAAACGCTTCCCCACCCCGGAAGCGATGGCGGAAGCATCCTTCGA
>JBGUGW010000206.1:0-5368 GCA_045111695.1 Candidatus Cryptobacteroides sp.
TCTCGTACTTGTGCCCGCAAGAAGTGATGGCGAGCACTACGGCCGCCATCACGAAAATGAGGTATTTCTTCATATTACTACTAACTAATCGTCGAGGCCTTCGATGGTTTGGATCGTGCCGTCGTCGTTGTATTTAAGTTCGCATACTTTGAGGCTGCGGAGGCGGTTGATGCCCTTGGACGGGCCGCTGTCGTGATGGAAGAGCCACCACTTGCCGTTGTACTCCACGATGGAGTGGTGGGTGGTCCAGCCGAACACGGGGGTCAGGATCACGCCCTTGTAGGTAAACGGTCCGTAAGGATTGTCGCCGATCGCGTAGCAGAGCTTGTGGGTGTCGCCGGTGGAATAGCTGAAATAGTACTTTCCCTTGTACTTGTGCATCCAGCTGGCTTCGAAGAAGCGCCTGTCATTGTCCGAGACGGTGATGGGCTTGCCGTCCTCGTCAAGGAGGACGACGGGTTTGGGATCCTCGGCGAACTGGAGCATATCCTTGGCGAGCTTCACGACGCGGCCGGGAACGGCGGGAGCGTCGTCTGCAGGGTAGGAGGTGCCGCAGTCCTTTGCGAGGTTGTCCTCGTAGCGCTGGAGCTGTCCGCCCCATATGCCTCCGAAGTACATATAGTACTCGTCGTCGTCATCGTGAAGGATGGCGTAGTCAATCGAGTAGCTGCCGCGGATTGGGTCCGGCATAGCCTTGAAAGGGCCGGTAGGGGAGTCCGAGACCGCTACGCCGCAGCGGAAAATGTCGGTCTTGTCCTTGGCGGGGAAGTACATATAGTAGCGGCCGTCACGGCCCTTGACCACTTCGTTATCCCAGAGCTGGCGGCGCGCCCAGGGAATGTCCTTGATGTCGAGGATGATGCCCCAGTCCTTTACGGGGGAGGTCATCGGGTCGTCGCCCTCGATGGTGAGGGCGTGGTAGTCCTTCATGTCGTACTCGCTGCCGAAATCGTCATCCGGTGCGGCCGATTCCCAGTCGTGGGATGGGTAGATGTAGAGCTTGCCGTCGAAAACGTGCACGGACGGATCTGCCATATAGTCTCCGGGAAGGAGATATCTTTTCTTGACTTTCAGAGCCATAACAATTATGATTTTTATCCCCGGCCGGGCCGGGGATGGGGGTTAATCAATTATTCAGCGAGATGCTTGGCCTCGATGGCGGTGTTGATCTCGTCCATGCGCTCGTCGGAAAGCTCATACTTGCTGATGATCCAGATGGCGAGGACAAGCAGGATGGCGGGGATGACGCACACCAGCCAGAGGATGCCCTGCTCTGCGAGCGGGGTCTGCTTGGCGGCGTCGGCGTTGAAGCCGACCCATGCGAGAACGAGTCCCGGAACGACTCCGCCAAGCGCCATGCCGGCCTTGAAGAAGATGCCGGTGAGGGCGTTGACGATGCCGGAGATGCGCTTGCCGGTGGTGTATTCGCCGTAGGAGATGACCTCAGGGACGAGGGCCCACATGTAACCGGTGGCGGTGATGATGCCGGTCGACTTGACGAACTGTGCAAGGCAGAGCAGGAAGAAGTTGCTCTTCAGTGCGGGGATGGACACGAATGTGTACATCATGAGCATACCGATGATGGCCACTCCGAGGAAGAGGTAGAACATGCCCTTCTTGCCGATCTTGCGCTTGATGGCGGGGACGAGAGGCATGAAAATGAATGCCGGGATCGTTCCGAGCCACATGAAGAGGGTGGTCAGGAGCGGGGTCGCGCCGACGTTGAAGGTCATGAAGTATGCATCGGCGGCGTTGCTGACGGACATCATGGCGAATGCGGTGATGAAGAAGAAGGCCACGATGCGGAGGGGCTTGTTGCGGATGAACTCCATCCAGAGGTCGCTGACCTTGACGTTCTCGGACTCCTTGGAATCCATGACGACACGCTCCTTGCACTGCGTGAAGCAGAAGATGAGGAGGGCGAGGCCGGCGATGGCGAAGATGGTCATGGTTATGAACCATGCGCCTGCCGCGTCGGGAGTGTTATAAACAGCGGTCTGCTTGCCGGTCGCGGGATCAAGCACCTTGGGGGCGAAGATGGCGATGATCAGGGGCAGGGACTTGACGCAGAGGGCGCCGAGGTTGGCCATGAACATGCGGGTCGAGGTGAGAATGGTGATCTCGTTGGTGTCCCTGGTGAGGGAGGCGTTGAGTGCACCGTAAGGGACGTTCACGAGGGTGTAGCACATCGACATGCCTACGTAAGTGATATAGGCGTAGAGCAGAGAGCCGCTGAATCCGTTCCAGAAGCACAGGATGGCGAGGCCTACGAGCGGAATACCGCCGAGGATGAGCCATGAACGGTATTTACCCCATTTGGGATTGCCTTTGTCGACGATCGTTCCGACCACCGGGTCCCAGAGCACGTCTACGAGACGTACGATGAGGAACATGACGGCTGCCACGCTGGGCTTGAGCCCGAATACGTTGGTGTAGAAGAAAAGCAGCCAGATGCTGATGGTCTGATAGATCAGGTTCTGGGCCATGTCACCGGCGCCGAAGCCGATGCGCTGCTTCCAGTTGAGCTTGTAGAAGCCTTTAGCTTCCGATTTGATTGCGTCCATATCTGAAATTAATGTAATGGTTCCAGTCTTCGTGTCCTACAAATATACGAAAACACTCGGTATGGAACATCAATTTTTGACGCAAAGTCTTTAAAAAAGTCAGATTTCAAGAAGCTTGTTGAGCGCTTCCTCCTGCCCGGGGGCCGAGTATTTGCTGACGAACTCCTTGGGTGACAGGCCGAAATACTCCTTGAACGAACTGGAGAAATACGAGTGCGTGGAGAATCCCACGCGGTATGCCACCTCGGAGATATTGACCTTGTTGTTAACCAGCAGGTAGGCGCCTTGCTTGAGCTTTATGGACTTGATGAAGCTGCTCGGCGAGATGTTTATGCTTTCCTTGAGCTTCCTGTTCATGTGCACGCGGCTCATGCCTATCTCGCGGCTCAGTTCCTCCACGCCGAAATCCGGGTCGCTGATATGCGCCTTGATGGTCTCTACGACCTTCGGCAGGAACATCTTTTCAGCCGAAGGGATCGTTATCTCCTCGTAGTCGTATGACATGTCGCTCGTATACTTGTTGCGTATGGCCTCCCTGGTGGAAATGGCCTGCTGGATCGAGGTGCGCAGGAGGTCGACGGGGACGGGCTTGACCAGATAGCGGTCGGCGCCGTTCTCCGTGCATTTGCGCAGCGTATCCTCGTCCCACTGCGAGGACAGGATCAGGACGGGTACCAGATTGGTGCTGGGATTGCGCTTGATCTTGCCGCAGAGGTCCGCACCGTCCATTTCTCCTCCGGTAATGAAGTCGGTGACTACGGCGTCCGGTATCGTGCTGACGATCTTCTTCCATGCCTCTTCCGCACTGGCGCAGGTCTCGATGTTGAACTGGTTCCTGAGCTCCATCTTGAGATACCTGCGCATCTCGGCGTTGTCGTCGACCAGGATGAGGTTTTTCTTGGACTTGAGGGCCTTGTCTTCGTTTTCTTCGGCAAGGACCGGGGATGTGTCCGGGACCTTGAGGTCAGGTTTCTCGTCTGCCTCGGCGACGCGGGCCTCTTCGAGGCGGTTCATGTGCTCGAGGATCTGTGACGCATTGCGGTACATCATCTCATAGCTCTCCTTCCTTTCTCCGTCATCCTCCTTGTCCAGAAGCTTGCGGAGCGGGGCCATCACCAAGTTGAGCGGAGTGCGGATCTCATGCGAAATGTCGGTGAACATCTGCAGTTTGGTCTCCTTCAATGCGGACTCCCTCATCTCCTGCTTGTGGAGGCGGTCCTTCTTCCGGAGCGTCAGTATCAGGGCGACCGTCCCGGCCGCAAGTGCCGCGTAGACCAGGAAAGCCCAGAGGCTCAGGTACCACGGCGGAAGGACGCGGATCCCGATCTCCCGAATGGAGTAGTTCTCTTCATCCCCGTCGAAATAGGCCTTCACGCTCATCGTGTACCTGCCTTTGGGCAGGTTGGTGTATGTGGCGGTGCGGCTGAGGGGGGAGACTGTCTTCCAGTTGTCGTCAAAGCGGCTCAGGCGGTATGCGTAACGGATACGGTCGGGATTGGTGAATTCCGGAACGGAATACTCGAGCGAGAAGGAGTTTGCGGTGAACGGGAGCACTATGCGCGTGGCTTCCGTAATGTGCTTGTCAAGTATGTTGTCGTCGCTGTTGGCGTCGTATTCCACTTCCTTGTTGGCGACGGTCAGGCGGGTGAAGATCACCGGAGGCAGGTCATGCAGCTTCTGGCTGACAACCTGCGGGTAGAAGGCGGTGAGTCCCTTGCTCCCTCCGAAGAACAACTGGCCCCTGTCGCTCTTGTATATGGCGTTGGCCCTGAATTCATTGCCCTGGAGCCCGTCATATTCATAATACCGCGTTATCTTTCCTGTCTGCGGGTTGATGCGGTTCAGGCCGTATGAGGTTGAAACCCAGATGGATCCGTCGTCTCCTTCGAGGATTCCGCTGATCAGGTTGCTGGAAAGGCCGTCGTTCACCGTAATCACCTGTGTTTCGCCTTTCTGCTGGTCGAAGCGGACGAGTCCTTCTCCGGTCCCGATCCAGATCACTCCTTCCTTTCCTTCCTGAATTGAATACACGCGTGCGCGCATAATGTTCCTGTCCTTGAGGTCCGCCCTGAAAAGCTGGCCCGTCTCGGGGTTGTAGCACCAGTGTCCGCTGTAGGTTCCGATCCAAAGGGTTCCGGACTTGTCGAAGGTCAGGGAATTGACCCAGTTGTTGAGTCTTTCCGACAGCATTTTTACGACTCTCTTGGAAGCGGGATCGATCACGGCCATTCCGTTGCCATGAGTGCCGGCATACAGAAGGTCGTCCTTTTCGTCGTATACCAGGCAGTAGATCTTCTCCGACCCGAGACTCTCGTTGTCCTGGAAAGCCTTGAAGCCTCCGGAAGGCGTGTAAGTGACTAAGCCGTCAAGATATGTGGCTATCCAGAGAGTCCCATGCCTGTCAAAGGCCACGCCCATGACCGAATCGTCCGGAAGGCCCGAGTTGGCGCTGTTGTAGTTGACCGAACTGCCGTTGCCATCCAGCAGGAACAGGCCGTTTCCGTCGCTTCCAAGCCATGTATAGCCTTCTATGTCATGGCACATGGATGTGAGGCAGTAACTCTCATCTCCGGGGCGGTCTTCCTGCTTGAAACTATAGTACCTGAATCCGAACATCGACTGGGGGACTATCATGAGTCCCTTCTGGTAAGCCGACACCCACAGGTTGCCCTGATTGTCTTCGAACAGCCCGTGCACCTTCCAACCGTCCGTCCTGTAGGGGACGTTGGGGAATGAGAATGAACTGAGCGTTCCGCTGCCCGGGGAATACAGTTTGATGCCGTTGTTCTCCGTTCCCACCAGGA
>JBGUGW010000207.1:0-8866 GCA_045111695.1 Candidatus Cryptobacteroides sp.
GAAGCATGAGCTCCGCCAGCTGTTCTGGGAGTGTACGCTGCGCTGCAACATTGCCTGCAGGCATTGCGGCAGCGACTGCCGTGTCCAGTCGGCCGTCAAGGACATGCCCGTGGAGGATTTCTGCAAGGCTCTCGACTCGGTGGCGCGGGAGTGCGACCCGCACAAGGTGATGGTGAACGTCACCGGCGGGGAGCCGCTGGTCCGCCGCGACCTCGAGGCTTGCGGCCGCGCCATCTACGACAGGGGATTCCCCTGGGGGATGGTCACGAACGGGCTGGCGCTCACGCCGGAGCGCTACGCCAGCCTGCTGGCCAGCGGCCTGCGCTCGATGACCATCAGCCTGGACGGCCTCGGTGAGGTCCACGACTGGATGCGCGGCCGTCCAGGAATCTTCAAGAAAGCCTCAGAGGCTATAAAGATGGTGATAGATTCTGGAGAGATCGAGTTCGACGTAGTCACTTGCGTGAACAAACGCAGCCTCCCGCAGCTGAACGAACTTAAGGAATACCTGATAGGTCTCGGCCTCAAGTCCTGGCGGTTGTTTACGATCTTCCCCGTCGGAAGGGCGGCAAACGATCCGGAACTGTCGCTCGACGGAGCGGAACTCAGGCAGTTGATGGATTTCATCAGGGCCACCCGCAAGGAGGGCCGCATCCGCGCCGCCTTTGCCTGCGAGGGCTTCCTGGGCAACTATGAGGGCGACGTACGCGACCAGTTCTTCATGTGCGAGGCCGGCGTGACGGTGGGTTCGGTCCTGGCGGACGGCTCGATATCAGCCTGCCCCAGCATACGTGCGGACTATTCTCAGGGCAATATATATGAGGATGATTTCATGGATGTATGGAACCATCGCTACCAGACTTTCCGTGACAGGACGTGGATGAAGAAGGATGAATGCGCCGACTGCCGATACTGGAAGTATTGCCGCGGCAACGGCATGCACCTTCGCGATGAAAACGGCCGGCTGGTCCAATGTTTGATGCGAAAAATGATTGAAAAATGAAATTTGGAAAGGACAACGTATTCAGATCCCTTGCGGCTATCGCGCTCGGTATGCTTGGATTTGCTTCCTGTGAAAAAGCGGGGGAGGAGCCCATTTTGCAGATGTATGGTATGCCTTACGCCGAGTTCAAGGCACTAGGCACCGTCAAGAGCGAAGCGGGCAAGCCTGTGGAGGGAATAAGGGTTGCCATCCGGCAGACCCTCAGTGGGCAGACAGAATACGTGGATGATACAGTCTATACTGACTCCAAAGGAAAATATCTGTTGTCGAGGCAGACTTTCAGCGGTCCCGATTATGTCAGGATTGTATTTGAGGATGTCGACGGTGATGCAAACGGCGGTGAATTCGGACAGGCAGAGGCTAAGCCGGATATAAAGCAGACCAAGGACGGGTCCGGATGGTTCGGCGGATCCTATGAAGTCAAGGCCGATGTCGTGATGAAAAAGAAATAAACTGTATGAACGGTAAAGCAAAAAGCATTTTCAGGTCTCTGGCGGCGACAGCATTAGGCTTGCTGGGTTTCTCTTCCTGCGAATGGCTGGGAATAGGAGTCTGCATGTACGGTGAGCCTCACGCTGATTTCAAGGCCATCGGAACCGTGAAGGACAACGCCGGAAAGCCGGTCGAAGGCATACAGGTGGCTATCAAGCAGCACCGGCATTATGCCAATAATGAGAATGTCATTTACGACCAGAATGACTGGTACGATAATGATACGGTATATACCGACTCGAACGGTAAGTACGAAATGGTCCGAAGCGTTTTCGAAGCGCCGCATGACGTGACGGTCGTCTTCGAGGATATCGACGGCGATGCGAACGGCGGTGAATTCGAGAAAGCGGAGGCAACGCCTGAAGTCAAGCGTACCAAGAAAGGCGACAAGAGCTGGTACGGCGGAGCATTCCAGGTAGAGGCCGACGTCGTCCTGAAGAAGAAATAGGCCGAAGCCATCGTTTCCGGACTTCCGCAGACGGTTTTTCGATGATTCAGATTGATTTTCAGGGTGCCCCTGCGGGCATCCTGAAACTTTTTTCTTATCTTTACGAATCAAGCAAATCCACTAACCATGAAAGAAAATAACAATTACAATTGGCAGTACTGCTCCGTAGGAGGAGTGGTCAGGGTCAAAGTCGCGAGCGGCGAGGATCTCGCCCACCTCGGCGAACTGGACCAGAAACTTTGGACGGTGCTGAGCTGTCCGACCAAGGGGCTGGAGTTCGACGCCAAGACGCTTGAACTCATGGATGCCGATGCGGACGGCAAGATCCGCGTTCCCGAAGTGGTCTCCGCAGCCGAATGGCTGACCAAGGTCATCAAGGACCGCGACTCCATCCTCGAAGGCCGCAAGGCCCTTCCGCTGGCCCTCATCGACACGGGCAACGAAGCGGGGCAGAAGCTTTACGATTCTGCCAAACGCGTCCTTGAGTATCTCGGACTCGAGAAAGAGGAGATCGCACTTGAGGACATCGAGGACACGACCAAGATATTTGCCGGGACCAAGTTCAACGGAGACGGAGTCATCACCGCCGTTTCTTCCGATGACGAAGATATCAAGAAAGTAATAGGACAGGTCATCGAAGCCGTCGGCTCGGTGGAAGACCGCAGCGGCGAGCCCGGCGTGAACGCCGAGCTGGTCGAGCAGTTCTTCGCTGCGGCCGAGGCGTACGCCGCCTGGCAGGCGGCGGCCGCAGAGGCCATGCCGTACGGCGCCGACACCGAGGCGGTGAACGCCGCCGTCGAGGCCGTTAACGCCAAGGTCCAGGACTTCTTCATGCGCTGCAAGCTCATCGCCTTCGACGAAGCCGCAGCTGACGCGGTGGATGTCGACGTAGAGAAGATCGTCGCCATCGCCGGTGGCAACCTCGCCGACCAGGAGGCCGAGATCGCCGAGTACCCGATTGCCCGTCCGTGCAAGGAGCAGGTGCTCCCGTTCACGGGCATAAACCCCGCCTGGAAGGCGGCCGTCGACACGGTCAAGGCCTGCGTGCCCGCGTTCGCGGACAAGGACGGCGTGACCGAGGCCGAGTGGAACGAGGTCGTGGCCGGCCTCGCCCCCTACAACGCCTGGAAGGCCGCCAAGGCCGGCGCCGAGGTCGAGCCGCTCGGGCTTGACGAAGTCAAGGCCCTGCTCGCGGCCGACCGCAAGCCGGCCCTCCTCGGACTCATCGAGTCCGACAAGGCCCTCGAAGAGGAAGCCAGCGGCATCGACGAGGTCTGCAAGCTCGTGCGCTACTACGCCCACTTCGCCAAGTTGCTGAACAACTATGTGATCCTGAGTGACTTCTATACCCGTGACCCGGAGAAACTTGCAGTCTTCGAGGTCGGCAAGCTCTATATCGACGAGCGCTGCTGCGACCTCTGTATCCGCGTGGAGGATATGGGCAAGCACGCCGACATGGCCGGTCTCAGCAACATGTTCCTCATCTACTGCACCTGTACCTCCAAGGTCAAGGCCGAGACGATGAACATCGTCGCCGTCATGACCGCCGGAAGCATCCGCAATCTCCGTCCCGGAGTCAACGGCGTCTTCTACGACCGCGACGGCAAGGACTGGGATGCCGTCATCATCAAGGTGGTGGACAATCCTATCAGCGTCCGCCAGGCTTTCTGGAGCCCTTACCGCAAGTTCGGCAAGTTCATCTCCGACAAGATCGACAAGTCCGCCGCCGACAAGGATGCCAAGGGAATGAGCACATTATCCAACATCTCCGACGGTGCCACGAACAAGCCTGCAGAGGGAGTGAATGCCGCCACCAAGGCCGCCCCGTTCGACGTCGCCAAGTTTGCCGGCATCGCGGCAATGGTCACAATGGCAATTGCAGCGGTAGCGGGCGTCCTCACGATGATACTCAAGGCCCTCAAGGGCATGGTTTGGTGGAAATGGCTGATCCTGATAGCGGTCCTCATGCTCATCATCTCAGGTCCTGCCTGCTTCATCGCCTGGCGCAAGCTGCGCAAGCGCAATCTCGGACCGGTCCTCAACGCCAACGGCTGGGCCATGAACTCCGCCGTGCTGGTCAACATCCTCTTCGGCAAGACGCTTACTTCGCTGGCCAAGTATCCTAAGGTACATGTCGCCGACCCGTACTCGATGCGTCCTCCGCTCTGGAAGCGTCTCCTCCGCTGGCTTATCTTCCTGCTGGTCGTCGCTTTCGCCGTTGGCTACTTCACCAACAACCTGAAGTTCATGGGCATCGAGCGCAAGCCGAAGGTGGAGCAGGTCGAAGAGCCTGCTCCGGCACCTGAGGCAGCGCCCGAGGCGGCTCCTGCAGCCCCTGCGGCTGAAGCCGCACCTTCTGCCGAGCCCGCCGCCGAATAAACTCCTCCGCGCGGATTTCTGCTTATAATCCGCGCGAAAACGGCAAAATGCTTCCCTCCGCGCGAGAAATCTCCGGAAATCCGCGCGGAGGGATTGTTTTATTCCTCGGGGAGGGGCTTTTTAGGATTGGCGGGGACGCCGAGCTTGACGATCTGCCGGGCGGACTGGACGATGCTGCGGCCGGAGTCCTTGAGCTTGTCGGAGCAGCGGTCGTAGCAGTCCTGCGCGTCCTTGAGCTTGTTGCCCATCTCCGCGTGGGCCTTGGCGAAGTCGGCCACGCGGTCTATCATCATTTGCGCGGAAGCGATGATCTGCTGCTGGTTCCGGACCTGCTCCACGTGGGTCCATGCGATGGAGATCATGCGCAGGAATGGCATCAGGGTCTCCTCGCTGGTGATCAGCACCCCTTGTGCATAGGCGTCGCGCCAGAGCGCCGGGTCTTCGGTATACGCCAGTTGCAGGGCGGGGTAGTTCGGGACGAACATCACGACGTAGTCGAGCATGCGGCGGCCCGGCCGCAGGTAGCGCTCGTAGCCCTTGCGGGCAAGGCGCTTCGCCTGCTCGCGCACCGCTTCCGCGTTGCGCCGGGCCGCGGACGCCCGGACATCCGGGTCCTCCGACTCCACATAGTCGCTGAAGGCGGACAGTGATACCTTTGCGTCGACGACGATATCGTTGTTGTCCGGGAGATGAAGGATGAAATCCGGACGCATGCGCTTCTCCGAATCTTCGCCCAGCATGGCGAATCCCAGCTCATCGCGCAGGGTGGACTCCTTGTCGTAATCCCGGCCTTCAACGAGCCCTTCCGCGACGAGCAGATTGGCCAGGACGGTCTCGCCCCAGCAGCCCTGGAGCTTCTTCTGGCCGCGCATGGCGTCGGCGAGCCTGTCGGCCTTGCCGCCGATCTCGCGGCTCTGTGCCTCCAGCTCGCGGACCGCCGCGTCGAAGCGCTCGCGCAGCGTCGCGGCGTCCTCGGCCTGCGCTTTCTTGCCGGCCTCGAAGGCGTCCTTCATGGCCGAGAGGTCGCGCGACAGCCCGCCGCTGATGCCCTCGAAGGTCTCCCGGGCCTTGCGGCTCAGCTCCTCCTCGCGCTCCTTGAGTATCGTCTCAGTGCGCGCAGTCATCTCGGCGCGCACTGAGGCCATCTGTTGCTGCAGGGTCTCCGCCTGCTGCTTGCGCAGGGCTTCTTCCACGCGCTTCTCGGAGAGTGCCTGCAGTGTGCGGCCCTTCCAACGCAGCGTTACGATGACGTGCGTCAGCGCCCACACCACGATGAGCGCGGCGACGAAAACTATTCCGATTATCAGATATGAATTGTTCTCCATTTCCAAAAACTCCTTTCCGTAAAGATACTGCTTTTCTTTCATCCGAAAGGCATAAATGCCCGCCCAATGCATTGGATTTGGAAATAATTATCGTATTTTTACGACAATAACACGCTAATCATTATGGGTTTACTTAAAAATCTCCTAGACATCGCCGGAAAGGTAGCTTCGGTTGCGCAGGAATATGCAGCCAAGCAGGAAGCCGAGACCAAGGCCGCCCAGACATACAGTGAGGCTCCGGTTCCGGACAGGACCGCCGCGGAGTGGCGCGCCTTTTTCCGCGAGATCATCCAGTCGGATTTCGCCGACTATGATGTACGCGAGAACGTGCCGGTAACGGAGCTCGCCGGGAACGCCTCCGATGAGTTCCAGCTCTACGAATCCCGTCCCCGTCAGGTCTACAAGGCCGAATGGGGCGAGCCTTACACCTTCGTCCTTTCCCAGGGCGGGGCTCCGAAGGGAATAGTAATGCTTGGCGACGGCCACAGCCATTCGGCCAATGTCAAGTATCTGATTGCGAGGATGTACGCCAAGAAGATGGGGCTTCCTTACATCAACTTCTACACGCAGATGCCCAACGTTCGCGAATATGTCGTGAGCCGCATCAGCAAGTATCTTGGATAGATTTCTGAAAAAGGGGATGCAACACAGTTGCGCCTGCGGAGGACGCAGCACCGCCCGTAATATGCCTTGCAGGCGGCAGGGCGGTGTCCCCGTCCGGTGATCGGCAATTTTGCCGATTCAAAATCATTCCCCTTTTTCTTTTTTCTACATGCAAAGCATCATCTCTCAACTGGACGACCAGGCGGTATGGGAAGAATTCCTTGCTCACCGCCTGATGAAGGGCCGTTTCACCTGGCCGATGTTCAGTGATGCGGACGATTACGTGGCGGACGAGGGATATATTCCTGTTGCAAGGGCGTTCAAGTGCGGCGAGGGTCCCGGTATTCCCGAGAGGAAACGCATCAACAAGATGGGCACGGGCAAGAAACGGACTGTCTATTGCTACAGTCCGGAAGAGACCCGCGTGCTCAAGCTGATCGCCTACCTCCTTTACCGTTACGATGACCGCTTCGCCCCCAACTGTTATGCTTTCCGCCGTGGTGTTAAGGCCAGCGACGCGATTTTCCGTATCCGGAAAGCGCTCCGCGGCCGGAGAATGTGGGCATACAAGCTTGACATCCACGATTATTTCAACTCCATCTCCATTCCTATCCTTCTTCCCAAACTCCGGGAGCTGTTTTCCGATGACCCGCAGCTGTACGGCTTTTTCGAGCACATGCTGACTGACGGCAGGGCTCTGGCCGACGGGGAAGTGGTGCGGGAAAACCGCGGAGTGATGGCCGGGACGCCAACGTCCCCTTTCCTCGCGGATGTCTACTTGATGGATGTGGACCATCATTTCGCGGACGCCGGGGTGGTATATGCCAGGTATTCAGATGACATTATTCTCTTCGCTCCGGACAGGGAGACGCTCGAAGAGCACAAAGCCGTGCTGCTCGGCTATCTGGAGGAATACCGCCTGGAGGTCAATCCAGAGAAAGAGCATCTATACAGCCCCTACGAGCCGTTCGAGTTCCTCGGCTTTAGGTGTCACGGCAATGCCATCGACATTTCGGGGGCGGTCAGGACCAAGATGAAGGGAAAGATACGGCGCGCGGCGCGTTCGCTGCAGCGCTGGCGCGCCGCCAAAGGCGTTGACGCGGAGCAGGCCATGAAAGCCCTGATCCGCAAGTTCAACGCAAAGTTCTTCGAAGGAGACGATCCGGATTCGCTGAGCTGGTCCAGATGGTTCTTTCCTGTCATCAACAGGACGGAAGGCCTGAAAGAGATCGACCTTTACCTCCAGCAGTATATCCGTTACCTTTCCACGGGACGGCATACCAGGACAAACTACCGGGTACGCTACAAAGACCTCAAGGCCCTGGGTTACCGGAGCCTGGTCCATGAGTTCTATCTTTATAAACGGAAGTAGTTTTCTTACCGCTTGTCGGTAATCTTGACGCCGGGAAGCTTCGAAGGGTTGAAGGTGACATCATCGGCGGTCACTCCGGGGGCCATGTCCCTGAGAGTGATGGAAATCCCCTTCATCTTGGCGCTCAGGCTCTTGGCGACGTAAGTCTTTTTGTCTACGACGAGACTCATCTTCTTGGGATCGTCCTTCTTGGTATTGGATTTGGACTTGGTACAATTGAAATACCAGGCGTCAGCCGTTTCTTTCTCGAGTTTCACGTCGTAGCCTTCCGTGACGCTGTTTACGAGCCCCATGCCGTCGTCAGCCGTCGAATTGTCAGAGGGCTTCCTATTCTCGATCACCACCTCTTTGTCCTTGGGAGTATAGGTCCAGGTAGTAGTCTCGTCCATCCATATCGTGGACTTTTCATCCTTGACAGACACTTCCATGCGGGTCTTTTCACCGAGGATCCAGATATTGGACCTGGTCGTTCCGATGATGGGGAGACCTATGTCCATGCCCATCCTCATGCCGGTCTCGGGTTTGATCTTGGACATCTCGGAGTCCATGCGGGCGATGATCTCATCGGTAGTCTGGGCGGATGACATGGCCGCGAAAGCCAGTACTGCAGCGATGCAAAGGAAGAAACGTTTCATCATTGTCGGTTTTAGTGCCGGAGGACCTGTGTCCTGCAGTCTTTCAAAGATAGTGATTTCCCCCGGATTTCCGGAGGAAATACTCTTTCGTCGAAAAAAAAGACTAAATTTGTCTCTGTTCACTACATGTAGGAACCATTAACATTTACGATATGAACCTCAGGCACATCATGAAAACCTTCACGGCCGTTCTCTTCACGGCCGTCCTCGCCTCCTGCGGCGGTCCCAAGGACGTCGAAGTCGGTCCCTACACCGTCTCCGTCATCGAGGACAACGTCTATCACATCCAAGACTACAACGCTGCCAATCCCGCCGGCGAGACCTTCGATGCCGAAGGCAACAAGACGCATTTCAACAACTGTTCCGACATCTACCTGATCGTCGGTGAGAACGAGGCCCTGGTCA
This sequence comes from Candidatus Cryptobacteroides sp., assembly GCA_045111695.1. Classification (GTDB taxonomy): domain Bacteria; phylum Bacteroidota; class Bacteroidia; order Bacteroidales; family UBA932; genus Cryptobacteroides. Next base: position 8,663 of record JBGUGW010000207.1, read on the forward strand.
TCGACCTTTCCAACCGCATCAACTGGGCTGACAATGCCGACGAGTCGCTCCGCTCCATCATCACCGAACGCGCCGGAGACAAGCCCGTGACCGTCACGTTCACGCACAGTCACGGCGATCACACCGGCATGCTGCCGGCGATGCTGGACCTGCCGGACACGCGCTTCGCTCTGCCCCAGCAGGACTTCGCCCGCATGGCTGACC
>JBGUGW010000208.1:0-2674 GCA_045111695.1 Candidatus Cryptobacteroides sp.
CCTCGTCGGTGTAGCCCAGGATGCCCTTGAGCTCGCCCTCGGAAGCCTCCTTCATGGCGGCGCAGATCTCATCGTAGGTAGCTTCCTTTGCGAGCTCCACGGTCAGGTCAACGAAGCTGACGTCAGAGGTGGGGACGCGGAGGGACATACCGGTAAGCTTGCCGTTCAGCTCGGGAAGGACCTTGCCGACAGCCTTGGCGGCGCCGGTGGACGAAGGGATGATGTTCTCGAGGATACCGCGGCCGCCTCTCCAGTCCTTCTTGGAAGGACCGTCAACGGTCTTCTGGGTGGCGGTAGCAGCGTGGACGGTGGTCATGAGGCCACGGACGACACCGAACTTGTCATTGATGACCTTGGTCATAGGAGCAAGGCAGTTGGTGGTGCAGGAAGCGTTGGAGATGATCTTCTGGCCGGCATAGGTCTTGTCGTTTACGCCATAGACGAACATCGGGGTAGCGTCCTTGGAAGGAGCGGACATGATAACCTTCTTGGCGCCAGCCTTGAGGTGTGCGGAGGCAAGCTCCTCGGTGAGGAAGAAACCGGTGGACTCGACGACTACGTCAGCGTCAAGGGCTCCCCAGGTGATGTTGGCAGGATCCTTCTCTGCGAAGACCTGGATCTTCTTGCCGTCGACGACGAGATAGTTGCCCTCAGCCTTGACGTCTCCGCTGAACTTACCGTGGACGGAGTCGTACTTGAGCATGTAAGCGAGATAATCGGCATCGAGGAGGTCATTGATACCCACGACCTCGATCTCACCGGCGAAATTCTCATAAGCTGCACGGAATACCATACGGCCGATACGGCCAAATCCGTTAATACCAAGTTTTACCATTGTTTGTTTTTGTATAAAAAAGTTAAACGTAAATTCGCTTGACGGACCTTATTCTAAATCCACGCAAATTTATAAAATTTTTGACGAAATTCCATATCTTTGTGATATAAATCGATTTGCGGATGAAGATTCTTGTTACAAACGACGACGGATATCGTTCCAAGGGTATCAAGACCCTTGCTGCCATAATGAAAAGATACGGTGAAGTCACCGTTGTCGCCCCCAAATTCCACCAGTCCGGCACCTCCATGGCCGTCACTCTGGGCTTCCGTCCGATTGCGGTCAGGGACTTCGGGGAAGAAGACGGAGTGCGCTGGATGTACGTCGACGCCACACCTGCCAGTTGCGTCAAATTTGCCATCGACAACGTATTTACCGACGGCAAGCCCGACCTGGTGGTCAGCGGCATCAATCACGGGGCCAATACCGCCACGGCGGCGTGCTATTCCGGCACGCTCGGCGCCGTGGAGGAGGCTTCGCTGAACGGTATTCCCTCCATCGGCGTTTCGCTGGACAATCTCAGTCCTGATGCCGACTTCTCGGCTGTTGAGGCCTTGTTCCCGGCCCTTCTGGACCGCATCATGGCTTCCGGGTGCTTCGAACGGGGAACTTTCCTGAACGTCAATTATCCCGACCTTCCGGCCTCGGAGATCAAGGGAGTAAGGCTCGCCCATATGGGCCTCGGCCACTGGGAAAAGGAGTTCCAGGAATGGGATCCTGAGTTTTTCTCGCGTCGTGGCATCGACCTGTCGGTATACGGTTACCGCTGGGTGGATTTCGTGCCCGAGCAGGGCGAGGATCTCTATTTCATGGTCGGTACCTTCGTGGATGATCCCGCCAACACTCCCGGGGCGGACCACCGTATGATGAAGGAAGGTTATGTCGCTGTGACCGTTCACAACTTCGACAATACCGACCGCGACCTGGCGTCCCGCTTGAAGACGGCCGGTTTCGAGTGCGATTTCTGACATGAGATACTATATAGTCGCAGGAGAGGCCTCGGGCGACCTTCACGGGTCCAACCTCATGAAGGGGCTGTATGCCGAGGACCCGGAAGCGGAGATACGCTTCTGGGGCGGCGACCTTATGCTCGCCGCCGCTTCCGGGGACGGGAAGGGGCGCGGCGCGCTCGTGCGCCATTACCGCGAGGGAGCGGTAATGGGCATCAGCGACGTGCTGGGCAAGGCCGGGCGCCTGCTGGGCAATGTCAGGGCCTGCAAGGCCGACATCGCCGCCTGGCGGCCGGACGCCGTCATCCTGATCGACTATCCCGGCTTCAATTTCAAGATTGCGAAGTTCGCGCACGGGGCCGGTTTCAAAGTCTTCTACTACATCGCGCCCAAGACCTGGGCTTCCCGCGAGGGCCGCAACCGCAAGCTCAGGAAGTACGTGGACAGGCTGTTCATCGTATTCCCGTTCGAGATACCGTATTTCGAGCAGAGGGGTATCCCGTTCGTCTATAAGGGCAATCCTCTGGTGGATGCGGTGGATTCGCATGTTTACAGCCGTCCCGTTGAGGGCAGTTACATCGCATTGCTGGCTGGCTCGCGCAAGGGAGAGATCTCCCGCATGATGCCCGTGTGCATGGAGGCGGCCGACCGCCTGGGCTGCAGGGTCGTCATAGCCGGCGCGCCGGCGCGCAGCGAAGCGGATTATGCGCCGTTCATCGCCGGCAGGGACAACGTGGAACTGATATTCGGCCGTACTTATGACATACTGAAATACGCTGACGCCGCCGTCATTAATTCCGGCACGGCGTCGCTCGAGGCAGCTCTTATCGGTACGCCCCAGGTGGTGTGCTGGAGCGGCTCAAGGTTGACGATATTCGTGGCGCGGCAT
>JBGUGW010000209.1:0-7260 GCA_045111695.1 Candidatus Cryptobacteroides sp.
TGGAGACTATTTCAATCCCGGCACCGTAAGCCTGTACAGCAATGGCGGCAAGGTCTGGACCGTCACCGCCGGCGTTTGTCCCGGACACTTCGCCATCTGGTAATGGACATACGCCGGACGATAGCCGCGCTGATTCTCGTATCCGTCTCCTTGTGCTCAATGGCGCAGGAGACGGATACGCTGTCTGCGGCATCGGTGTTCGGCGTAAAGGTGCGGCCCGTTGTACCTGCTGCTGAGCAGGTATACCTGCCCCAGCAGTCTGCCGCGCCGCAGCAGATGGCAGCCGTGCTGCAGCATTTCACGGGAGTGCAGGTAAAGGATTACGGCGGAGTCGGCGGTCTCAAGACCATCAACGTCCGGAGCTTGGGCAGCGAGCATGTAGGCATATTCCTGGACGGGATCCAGGTGGACAACGCACAGAACATGCAGGTGGACCTGGGGAGGTTCTCGACGGACGGGATAGGCACGGTTGCACTGTACAACGGCCAGAAATCCAGGAGGCTGCAGACAGCAAAGGAATACGCATCCGGAGCTGCAGTACACCTGACTTCCGACCCTCCGCTGCTATTTAGTGACAGCGGCGGGCGCTTCCGCCTGCGTGGCGGTTCATTCGGATCGGTCAATCCCTCCCTGCTATGGGACAAATACATGGGAGACAGGGTAAAGCTCCGGACACAGGCGGAATTCCTCACAAGCAACGGGAGGTACAAGTACCCCTGCTTCGACACCACCCTGGTGCGCGAGAACGGTGACATCAGGTCCCTGAGGCTGGAGGCTCAGCTTTTTGGAACACTTGATGACGGCAGATGGAACCTGCATGTCTATACCTACGGTTCGGAACGGGGCTTTCCGGGACCGGTGATACGCCGGGCCATGGGATTCCCTTTCAGCGCCGAACGCCAGGCAGACCAGGACATGTTCGTACAGGGCGGCTGGGACCAGGACTGGTCGGACCGGTACTCCACATCCTTGAAGTTCAAGTATTCAAACAATTACACGCATTATAACACCCATCCGGAAAAGAACCCGATGGCTATGCCTTATGACCTGCATTACCGTCAGAATGCGGGATACGCATCATTGGCCCAATCCTATGTCCTGGCCGACCCCTGGTCCGTAGATTTCAGTTCCGACCTGCAGTACAACACGCTGGATTCCGATGTCGGACAGTTCGTCACTCCCAGGAGGGCCACATATATCGGAGCCCTCGCCAGCCGCGTTGCATGGGAGACTTTCCGTGCTGCGGCGCATCTGGTCTATATGGGGGCATGGGACTGGTTCGATACGCCAAACGCCGGCGGATGGACCCGCGAGAACACCTATCGCGATGCCTGGATGCCGTCGCTGAGCCTGTTCTGGAGGCCCGTCAATTATCTGGAATTCGACGCCTACGCCAAGCGCAGCTACCGCCTGCCGTCTTTCAACGACCTGTACTACAGCCAGATGGGCAACTCCTCGCTGGTTCCGGAACAGGCGGAACAGTACGGATTGGACATCCGTTTCAGCGGCAGGAAGCCTGCGAACTGTCACTGGGGTGTGCGCGTCTCGCCGTATTTCAACAGGGTCAGCAACAAGATCGTGGCCATCCCCACCTCTTCGCAGTTCCGCTGGACAATGCTGAACATAGGACTGGTAGATGTAACAGGACTGGATACCAAAGCGGAATTCGGGGTCAACCGAGGAGACTGGTTCATGGAAGGAACGTTCCGCTATTCTTTCCAGCAGGCCCTCGACCACTCCGACAGCGAAAGCCGGACCTATGGCAACCAGATTCCCTACATCCCCCTCCACAGCGGAGGATTCGGGCTGGAGGTACGATACGGTTACTGGTCACTCTGCTGGGACACCAGCGTCTCAGGAGGCAAATGGTCCCGCACGGCCAACACAGCCGACTATTACATCGAGCCCTGGAGCATCAGCGACGCAAGCGTATCATGGCTCCATTACCTTACCGGACTCGAGCATCGGGGCATGGTCCCTGAACTCACTGTCACCCTCAATCTCGGCAATGTGTTCAACAGGCCGTATCAGATCGTACAGGGCTATCCCATGCCCGGATTCAATGCCCTGCTTTCAATGGAAATAAAATGGTAACGATATGTTTTTCAGTTTCTTGTATGTGCTGCTGAGCGGCATAGCCCTCCCGGTGGGAGGCATTCAGATGCAGTATCTCTGGCGCAACCAGCTGGGTGACGTCTATTCACTCGGTCTCGGCTCCGCAGCCTGCCTTGGAGCCGCCGCCGCCACCATGTCCGGCTGGTGTTCCCTTACTGTCGGGTCTTTCATCTGCACCCTGATATGTACTATCGTATGCTTCTTCGTGACGCTCAGGGTATCGACGCAGAACCTCATCACCTTCGGCATCATCTTCGGCACTTTCATTGGTTCGCTTGGAACGATAGTGGTAACGAACGCCCCTACCGGGGACCTGCTGAAGCAGTATTACCTCTGGGGAGCGGCCAATTTCCATCTGGAAGGAGTCACGCATGGGGACATCATCTTCTCGCTCGTGCTTTTCGCCATAGGCCTGGGTGCGGCCCTGTATTCCGCCCACGACCTGAGCCGGCATTTCCGGGGAGAGATCGAGCTTTCACGCCTGTACAAGGCCATGAGTCTGATGGCCATCATGTTCCTGGTCACGAGTGCCGTGAGCATATGCGGAACGATAGGCTTCATATCGCTCGGAGTGCCCAACATCAGCCGCACCATCTGCAAGTCCACCGACATCCGCAAGCACTACATGATCTCCAGCGGCATCAGCGTCGGACTGCTGCTCGTCACATACCTGATCTCGGAATACGCCAACTTCGGCATCTACCTCCCCATCAGCGCCACCATGGCAATCATAGCACTGCCGCTGATGATCTTCCTGTTCACGGGAAAAAGAGCCCCTGAAAAGGCATAAAAAGTATCCCTCAAAGGGCAAAGGAGACGGATAAATTGCTATATTTGTTCTTGCGATGAACATGATAAGCTTCATATCCCTCCTGTTTTTTGCCATGCTTGGCATGGCCACATCCATAGTCCTGTTCCGCCATCTCAGGAAGACTAAGAAACAACTTGAAAGCCGTAATAAAGAAATAGCGGACACCATCAAGGAGGAAATGCCGGATACCGAAGCGTTGGAGAAAACCTCCCTGTACAAGAGAATCGTTGACTACGTAGAGGGCAGCAAAGCCTGGCTCAACCCCGAATTCAGCCTTGACGACCTGTGCCGGGGCATAGGTTCGAACAGGACATACGTATCATCCGAACTCAATGCCACATCAGCAGGGTTCAGCTCCTTCATCAACGCATACCGGATCAAGGAAGCCATCCGTCTGTTTACCGAACAGCCGGAACTTGACATTGAAGACGTCCTCGAGAGGAGCGGCTTCAATGCCAAGACAACGTTCTATACTGTCTTCAAAGAGGCGACGGGCATATCCCCGGCAGCTTATCGCAAAGCCCTGCACGAAGACGTTCCCGATCAGGAACAGCCTATTTGAAAATAAGCGGCAGGAACTCATGGAGGCTCCTGCGCCATGTCTGCCATTCGTGGGCCGTACCCGGAGACACATACGAGGCGGCCTTTATGCCCATGCCGTTGAGCGTCTCCACATCAGCCGCAATCCTCTCAGGATACTCCTGCGAACCGCAGGTCTCGAAGATGAAGCGCACCGTGCCCTTGTCGATGCGAGCGGGATCGCTGACGGTGCCGCCACTGAAGATACCGTAATAGGCGAAGAGGCTGCTGTGCGCCAGTCCGACCTGGTTGGTGATCATTCCGCCGAGTGAAAGACCGGCCATCGCGCGGTGAGCGGGATCTGCAATCGTACGGTAATGCGCGTCAATGTCGGGAATGGCTTCGTTGATGAACATCTCCCCGAAGTTCTCTATACCGGTCGGAGCCAGGTAGAGGCGTCCGCTGCGGTCATCTCCGGGACGGTAGACGAAGTCATTATTCATCACAACGATCATGGGTACCGCCTTGCCCTCCGCGATCAGATTGTCAAGGATGACGGCGGCACGGCCGGAATGCGTCCACTCGCTCTCGTCCTCGCCAGCTCCGTGCTGGAGATAGAGGACGGGGTAGCGGCGGTTCACCTCAGTATCATAGCCGGCGGGCGTATAGACGAAAGCCCGGCGGAACTTCTTGTCCACGTCGGAATAGAACCAGTGCTCCCTGACATCGCCGTGAGGCACGTCCTTGATGACATAATAGTCCTCGTCCGGGGACGGGACCTCCACCGTGCCGGTGAAGCCGTTGCCATAGAAAGGAGTGGTGCCGGGGTCGAGGAAGCGGACACCGTCCACGACTATGTAATATATCTGGAAACCGACCTTGGGAATGGTCAGGATGGCGTTCCAATAGCCGTCCGCATCCTTTTGCATCGGCATTGTGACGCCGGCGACGGGGATGTTGAGCACGACCTCCTTGGCAGTCGGCGGAGCCTGGAAACGGAACCAGAACTCACCCTTGGCGTTGATCTTCGGGAAATCCGCCTGGCGATGGGTATACTCGGCCCTCTCCCATCCTTCGGGAGAAGGTGCGACGAAAAGGTCCTGGGCCTTGAGGGCGGCAGGAATGAGCATCAGGATAAAGCAGAGAATCAGAGAGTTGTTTTTCATATGCGGTCAGTTTCAATCGTTTCCCAAACTTACGAAATTATTCGGAATTGATCACTATCTTTGTCCACCGAATGAAGAAAATGCTTCCCATACTTATGGCCCTGGCATTGGGCCTGGGCGGCTCCGGGCTGCCGGCGACGGCGCAGGAGGCCGGGGACGTACGTCCCGGCATCGCCGTCCGGGCCGGCGCTGACCGGATGACCATCGGCTCCTTCAGGGATTCTTATTCCAGCCTGGGATTCAACTCCTACACCCTCGAATGGAACTTCATCACCAGAGGTGAGAACGGAAGCTATTCTGCCGCATACAATCATCCGATATTCGCTATAGGACTGACTTACAACGGACTTGACGAAGTGAAGTTCCGCAGCCAGAACGGACATTATTCCGGCATGGTGGCTGCCTACGGCAGCATTTCCCGCGACCTTGTCAGGTTCCGGAAACTTTCTTTCGGTTATGACCTCTCGCTGGGACTTTCCTACTCCGACGGCTATTACCATCCAGTCACGAACCGCGCGAACTGGTTCTTCAGCTCTCCCGTTCTGATGTATGTCGCCGGGGGCGGACACCTTACTTTGCAGCTCGCCTCCCGCATCGACCTGATCGCGGACATCTCCGTCCGGCACAACTCCAGCGCCCGTTTCGCCTACCCGAACGGCGGCCTGAACTACTGGGGAGGCGGTCTTTCAGCCCGCTATCACTTCAGCGACCGTCCGGAACAGGGGCGGAACGGGGTTCGCACGCCCCGCATTTCGGACGACCTGTACGAAAAAGGATGGAGCTATGAGCTCTATGCCGGCGGCGGAGTGCACGCATGCGCAGCCGAGTGGCTGGCGACATCCCGGACCGTGGACAAGGAGACGCTTGCGGCCACGCACCTCCGCCGATGGCCCATGGGCTCGCTCGGCTTCGATGCGATATACCGCCTTTCAGGCCGCTTCGGCATCGGAGCGTCCGCTTCCGCATTCTATTGCTCCAACATGGAGGCCCTGCGCTGGGCTGACAGCATAATATACGGAGAAGAGGCGGCTGCCGCCGCCTCCTACGCTCCTTTCTCCTTCGGCGCGGGCGCCGTGCAGGAGATATTCTACAAACGCACCGCTTTCTACCTTCAGGAAGGATATTATTTCTACCGCAAGTCCGGGATCCATGCCGACCACGGACGGCTCTACGAGCGCGCCGGACTCCGGCTCTACCCGAAGCGAATCGAACCCTTCTTCTTCAGCGTGTGCATCAAGGCACACCGCTTCAAGGCCGACTACATGGACTTCACGGTCGGTATCCGCTTCAAATAGCCTTAACGGGCCTTGTCGACGAGATAACGGAACAGACTGAGCCAGGAAGGATCAGCCTGGAACATCCTCTCGGGATGGAACTGGACGGCGAGGACATTGCCGTTCTCATAAGCCTCGACTATCCCGTCCGACGAATGCGCCGTGACACGGCTGCCGGGCGCAATATCCTTCACCGCCTGGTGATGGAAAGTGTTGACAAGCAAGGAGTCAGAAGCGAACAGGTCATAGAGCACACTCCCCTTCTCCACGCCTATCATATGCGTGGTGTCACGGTGCGGCAGCACACCTTCCACCTGAGCCGGCAGGTCCTGGTACAGGGTGCCGCCGAGCACGACGTTCATCAACTGCTCGCCGCGGCAGATGGCCAGGACCGGCTTGCCGGAAGCCAGCGCCGCCCGGGCGAGCAGGATGTCGCTGCGGTCGCGTACCGCATCGATGCTCACAGTCTCGTTCAATATCTCCTCCCCGTATTCGGCCGGATCAAGGTCCGGGCCTCCGGAAAAGACGATGCCGTCCAGTTTTGCCAGAATACCCTCGGCGAGGGCGGGATCATCGACAATGGGAAGCACGACCGGAATGCCTCCGGCCTTGGCGATAGCGTCGGTATAATTGGTGGCAAGCGTGGCGGCGCCGGTGGACGTGCGTCCGCAGCTGATTCCGATCAATGGCGCGGCCTGCCTGCTGCAGGAACAGATCGATGTCATGAGTATAAGGAAGAATAAAACAGAGAATCTCGTTTTCATGGTCAAGCGGTTTTCGGGTCCTTTCTCAGCAGGAATATCACAAGGTCGGCGACAGCCAGGACTATGAAACCCGCAATGCCGGTGATGGCGCCTACCAGCTCCTTATATCCGGCCAGATACATGATAGAGATGCCGGCCAGGGCGTTTAAGGTGCCATGTGCTACGGCCGCCATGACGACGGCCCCGGACTTCTCGCGGATGAATACCATGACCGGCGTGAACAACATACAGAAGGCTATCATCATGAACACGCCGGCGACGGGATGTTCAGGATAGTTGTGGCCCATCAGGATGATAGGTGCGTGCCAGAGGCCCCATACAAAGCCTATGAAAAGGCATTTCTTCCAGAAGTCCGTACCCTCCAGGCAGCGGTGCAGGAATCCCCGCCATGCCGACTCTTCGCCGAAGGCAAACACGGCATTGACGGTAGCCCCGGCGACCAGACCGCTGAGCAGCGTAATGACCAGCACTCCCCATGGCCCCAAGGGCAATCCCTGCGCTTCCAGACTCTCCATCGTCTGCCGGACCATATCAGTGTCACCGCTTATCGACATGCCCGGGAAGAGGGCGGAAACCGGCAGGCACAACAGGACGATCAGAGGTATGATGAC
>JBGUGW010000210.1:0-1908 GCA_045111695.1 Candidatus Cryptobacteroides sp.
CCTGGTAGTTGTACGACAGGTTGATCTCGGTGCGGGGGATGTTGGGTCCGCTGAAGAACGAATAAGGCAGTCCTAGGAACTTTGGGAAACTCAGGCCCACGGATACACCGAATTCGTTCGAGCGGATGGGGTCGTTGAGCATGAACTGGAAATTGCCCATGAAGCCCAGGTTCAGCCACTCTCCCCCGTGGAAGATATTCTTGTGGTAGAAGCTCAACTGGGGCGAGATACCCATCAGGCCCGAGGAATTGGTCGAAGCCTCGAGGTTGGCCTTGAAGCCCTGCAGCTTGGATTGCGAGAGGTTGATCGCACAGTTGACAAGATTGGAGTCCGTCGGCGTAACCTCGATGCCCACGCTGCTGAATAGCTTCAATGCCGAAAGGCGGGTGTAAGTGGTGCGGATATCGCTTTCGCTGTACATCATCCCAGGGCGTATGGTATTCAGGTCTTTAAGTATTTTCTCCCTGAATTTCAAGTCCTTAGAATGGGAGATGGTGACGCTGTCGATATAGAACTTCCTCAGCGGCTGCGCGTTCTCCTCGGAGTCGTTGCGCGAATGCTCGTTGACCTTCATGTCCAGGAAGAGCTTTCCGGGCACGGAGATGGTGTCAGCCTCGAAGACGTAGTTGTTCTTGGAGAAATCGTAGTAGCCGAGGTCGCGGAAGTGTGCGGCACCGCGCACCGTCTCGTCCTCGAGCGCGGATTCGGAGAGGAAATCCCCAACCTTGACGTTGACATTGGGCAGGTCTTCCATGAAATCATTCGCGAAAGTGCCGCGCTGCGGGATCGAATAGCTGAGGCTGTCGATGGGATACTGCTTGCCGAGATGGACCAGGTAGTTAACGGCGACCTTGCGGCCGTTGACACGGATGTCGCTGGTGACCTTGGAATGGTAGTAACCGATGTATTCGAGGTGGTTCTCGATGCTCTCGATGGTAGACTCCACCGCGTAGGGGCTGTAGACGACCGGCGCCGTGCCTATCTTGCGCAGGAAGCGCGCCATGCCGGTATCCTTGTCGGGGTCGGCCCAGTTGTACATGCTCAGGAAAGGATTCCAGCCGAAAAGGGTGGAATTGGGCTGTTGCTTGATGTACTGGTTGAGGCTGCTCGGGTCGAATTTCTTGGAGTTGGTGACCTCGATGCCGTTCCTGGCCAGGCGGTACTCCCCTTCCGGTATGACCCGCGTGGTGCTGCAGGACACTGCGAGCACCAACATGGCCAGGATGGCCGGGAGCAGTCTGTAGGGATGTATTCTCATCTTTTCACCAATCATACAAATTTAGCACAATTCTTTTTTAATGCGGTAATTAATTTGAATAAACATGGCTATCTTTGCATTGTAACCACAATGCAGTTTCACATGATCCAGCTTTCCAACAGGGACATCAAGTCCATCAGGGCTCTAGCTTCCAAGAAATTCCGCGACGAGACCGGTCTGTTCGTAGTCGAGGGTGAAAAGATGGTGCAGGAAGCGCTGGATTCGCGTTTTGAGGTGACTGCTGTGTACCGCCGGGACGAGATCGGCGAGGAAGCCATGTCGCGCATCAGCCAGCTGTCGAGCCCGTCGCCGGTCCTGGCGGTCGTGCGCAAGCCCTCCGACCTCGGAGAGGCGCCCTCCCGCCCCGGGCCGGGACTCTATCTCGCGCTGGATTCCATCCGCGATCCCGGTAATCTAGGGACCATCCTCCGCATCGCCGACTGGTTCGGCGTCAAGTCCGTCTTGGCCAGCCGGGACACCGTAGAGGCATTCAACCCAAAGGTAGTGCAAGCCACTATGGGAGCCATCTTCAGGGTGGATTTTCATTATATTGATATCGAAGCGTTTGCCAGTGCTGTCTTGAAGCAGGACGGCAAGGTCTACGGCACCTTTCTGGATGGCCGTGACATGTATGGCCTCAAGCTCGATCC
>JBGUGW010000211.1:0-4158 GCA_045111695.1 Candidatus Cryptobacteroides sp.
CTGACCTGCTCAGTGATCTCCTCGGCAGGGAGGTCGGGATCGAGCACAAGGTCAGGCTCCTTTTCGACATAACCGCCTTTCTTGGCAGCAATGAGTCCGCCGCCGGTGACGTTCAGCATGACGATGTCATCCTTGGTGATCTTGCCCTCCTCGAGGGCCTTTGCAACGCTGCAAACGGCCGTGGCCGCTGCCGGCAGGATGTCGTATCCTTCCGCCTTCATGAAGCGCACGATCCACTGGACGATCTCATCGTTGGTGACGGTGAACATGTCGCCGCCGGAGTCGGTGAGAGCATCGAAAAGGCCTCCGGCGAGGCTGTAAGGTGGCTTGCGGTTGGAAAGCACCTTGGCGAGGATGATCTCGGAGGCATGGCGGGACTGCTCGGCCGTGATGTCCAGGAGGGCGCGGGAGCCGGCCTTCCAAGTGTCGTGCATGAGCGTGAACGGAGAGTTCTGCGAGACGAAGATCTTCATCTTGTTGGTGCCGTAGCGGCCGTCTTCGATTAGGCGGAGGTTGTTCTCCCATACGGCGATAGCGCCGGTACCGCTGCCCACAGCCTGGAAATACGCATCAGGGATGCGTCCGATGGTCTCGACGGCGCTGAGCAGGGTAGTGCCCATACCGTCGCGCCTGGCGACGTTCTTGGCGCCTCCTTCGGCGAAGAACAACGGGTCGGAACAGATCTTCTCTCCGAGTGCGATGGCATCGAAATAGTCTGAGCCGCGGGGAGCTGCGACGACCTTGACGCAGTCCTTGAGCTTCTTGGGGAACCACATGTCATGCATGTTGTCCACCGGGATGCAGATGACCACGGGGATATTGTTGTCAGAACAGACCTTGGCGAAGGCGCGGGCGGTGTTGCCGGCGGACTGGACGACCAGGATCCTCTTCTCTCCCTTGGGCATGCGCGCGCATACCGAGAAAGCCTCGGTCTCCTTGAAGGAGCAGGTGGTCATCTTGGCCCCGATCTTGGGGTGATAGCCGGAGAACGTAATATACAAGTGCTTGAGTCCAAGCTCTTTGGCAAGGCCGCGGCTCTTGTAGGTGACGGGTGCGCAGGAGTTTTTGAGCGTCCTCTTGATAGGCAGCCACTCAGCGTACCTGTACAGTCCGTCGAGATCTTTCCTCGGTGTGAACTGCTTGTTCTCGTAAACTGCCCTCACCAGGGAAGGGGAGGGGGCCTGCGGATCGGCGAGGGTCCATTCGCCGTCTTCGAAGATTCTGCCGGTTCCAACGTTCATCAGTTGGTAGCGGGTCGGTTCAAATTTCATATCAGTGTGGTTTTAGTTTTGTCAGAGATTGATTATGAGCCAGGTCATGTAAGCGGCCTCGCACAGCAGCATTAAGCTGCCGTCAAAGCGGTCGATCATATTCTTCTTGCCGGTATAGGCGCTGGTGAATACAAGGATGGCGCTCAGCATGAGCACGCCTGCGTCAACCAGGTTGATGTGGCCGAAATGCAGCGGATGTACGACTGCGGAGCATCCGAGGACCAGGAGAATGTTGAATACGTTCGATCCAAGGATGTTGCCGAGGGCCAGCTGGCCTTTCTTCTTGGCGGCGGCCACCACGCAGGTGGCGAGCTCCGGCAGGGAAGTGCCGCCGGCAAGAATGGTGACGGCGATGAACTTGTCGGACATGCCAGCCATGCGGGCGATCTCAGTGGCGGAGTTCACGAAGAGCTTGCCACCGATTATAAGCCCGGCGAGCCCGGCGACTACGAGGCCGAAAGCGGCTGCGAGACGCAGCTGCTTGCCCTGGGCCTCAGCCTCGCCGGGAGCTGAACCCGTCTTGAAGCAACGGTATATGTAAAATATGAAAAGTGCCAGGAATACAGCACCTTCTATCCTGCTGATACCGTCAAAATTTCCAAGCCCGAAGAGGGATACACTCATGCCGCAGAGGATGAACAGAAGTGTGACGGCTATGGTCATCGGGATGTCGCGGCGGCGGTTTTCCCGGGTGATGGCGATGGGGGTGATGACGGCCGTGAGGCCGAGTATGAGCAGGGTATTGAAGATGTTGGAGCCGATGACGTTGCCGGCTGAAATGTCGGATTTGCCGGCAATGGCTCCAGTGAGGCTGACGACGAGTTCCGGACAGGACGTGCCGAAGCCTACGATGGTCAGTCCGATGACGAATTCGCTGATACCTGCCTTGCGGGCGATGCCGGAGGCTCCGTCGACTAACCAGTCAGCGCCGAAAACGATCAGCGCAAGTCCGACGACGAGTATCAGCAATTGGATGGCCATAATGCAAATTTAATCAAAAGATTCGTTTTTGAGTTTCAGTGCGCAGACATTTTCTACATGGTGCGTGTGCGGGAACATGTCCACAGGCTGGACCGCAGTGATGGTGTACTTTCGGCACAGGGTGGCGAGGTCGCGGGCCTGAGAGGCGGGATTGCAGCTGACATATATGATGCGGTCAGGCTCCGCGCCGAGGATTACCTCGGCCACGTCCGGATGGATGCCAGCGCGTGGCGGGTCAAGGATGATGACATCCGGACGGCCGTGCTCTGCGACAAAATCCGGTGTCAGGATGTCTTTCATGTCGCCGGCAAAGAACTCGCAGTTGGTGATGCCGTTGGCTGCGGCATTGACAACAGCGTCCTCGATTGCCTCCGGAACATACTCAATACCAATGACTTTAGATGCCCGTCCGGATACGAACTGGGCGATGGTTCCGATGCCTGTGTAAAGGTCGTAAACGACCTCGTTGCCGGTCAGGCCGGCAAGCTCGCGGGCCACTGAATACAGGCGGTACGCCTGCGGGCTGTTGGTCTGGTAGAAGGACTTCGGACCGATCTTGAACTTGAGGCCCTCCATCTGTTCATAAATGGCGTCATCGCCCTTGTAAAGGATGCATTCCTGGTCGCCGATGGAATCGTTCAGTTTGGAATTGATCACATAGTAGAGCGACTTGACCTGGGGGAAGGCCTCCAGGACAGCCTCGAAGAGGCCCTCGCGCCTGGTGGGGTCGTCCCGGAAGAAACAGACGATCAGCATGACGTCTCCGGCCTCAGTGGTGCGGATGAACATGTTGCGGATGAATCCGGTGTTCTCACGCAGGTCGAAGAATTCGAAACCATGCTCCAAGGCATATGTACGTATGAAATTGCGGATGTCGTTGGAAGGGTCCCGCTGGAGCCAGCAATGCTTGATATCCAGCACTTTATCGAAGAATTTTCCGACATGGAACCCCAATCCGCAGCATTCCTCAGGGCTCAGGGTCGAAGGATCCTCGTCCTTTAGGAACCACCTGCGCGAAGAAAAGGTGAATTCCAGTTTGTTACGGTAATATCTGGTGTTTTCCGAGCCCAGGATAGGGGAGATAGGGGGTATTTCGAGGTGTCCGAGGCGTACGAGCTGGTCCCATACCTGCTGTTGCTTTGCCTGAAGCTGCATTTCGTAAGGAAGCGGCTGCCATTTGCAGCCTCCGCAGAAGCCGAAATGCTCGCAAAACGGCTTCAGGCGATGCTCAGAGGGCTTTTTCATCTTGACGACGAATCCCTCCATGTAATTGGGTTTTTTCTTGGTGACGCGGATGTCAACGACATCTCCAGGGACAGCGGACTCGACGAAGACGACGGCTCCGTCGTAATGTGTGAGCGCCTTGCCTTCGGCGGCGACGGATTCGATGGTGACGTCCTCAAGGACGAGATCGAGTTTCTTTCTTGCCATATTTACTTACAAATATTGTCGAACATGCAAATATACCAATCCCAGGCCTAAAAAGCAACTTCCATAGCCCTATACCCTTTTGTTACACAATTTATATTATGTTAAGTTGTATGTCCCCTTTTAACATGTAATACAATTAAATATGGAAAAATCAGAAATTAAGCGAAACTGCGAATACGAGTGCCCCGTACATGGCATCGCTCCTTCGCACAAGATCTTCCGGAACATATCCGGGTATGTTCCGGTCGTAAATCGGCGGATGATCTTCCGTGCATCTGACCGATGCGGAAAAATCCATGCTCGCACGTCTTGTCAGTTTCATCCTGTATCCGTAGCCAGCTCGAGCGAACGGCGACACTGTACTCCGGGTCTCGTGAATCCCCGCTCCTCCTTCCAGGAACATGAAATTCCCATCAGTCCTGCAGGATCCCGTGAAATACGTAAATCTCAGCGCTACAGGGAAAAACCTCGTGCG
>JBGUGW010000212.1:0-2747 GCA_045111695.1 Candidatus Cryptobacteroides sp.
CTGGAAGATGGAGGATACTTTGCGATGATGCCCGGAGGCATACTCCACCCCGATGAGTGGTGTCGAGCCGAACGAGAGACCCAAGGCGGCCGCGAAGCCGACGAAGAACGACGCGCCCCCGAAGGAGACAGCCGCCAGCTCCGTCTTACCCAATTGCCCCACCATGATGGTGTCCAGCAACTGCACCGTAGCCTGGCCCAGCTGCGCCAACATGACCGGCACAGCCAGCTTCAGGTTGCGACGGTAGAAGGGCATGTATCCCCGGAAGTACTCGATCAGCCGATCCACGGATATTGTCTATGATCAAAGGATTGCTTCGCGCACACGCACCAATTTTTCGAGGAGGTCCGCCATCTTGTCCAACGGCAGCATGTTCGCCCCGTCCGACTTGGCATGGCTTGGGTCGAAGTGGTTCTCCATGAATAGTCCGTCCACGGCTACCGCCACGCCCGCCTTGGCGATGGTCTCGATCATGGCGGGGTTGCCGCCCGTCACGCCAGAGCCTTGGTTAGGCTGCTGCAACGAGTGTGTCGCGTCCAGGATGACCGGATAGCCTATCTTCTGCATCTCAGGGATGCCACGGAAGTCTACGATAAGGTCCTGATAGCCGAAGCAGGTGCCACGGTCCGTCAGCATGATGTTGTTGTTCCCCGCGCTGCGCACCTTCTGCGCCGCGAAAGCCATCGCCGGCGGAGAGAGGAACTGTCCCTTCTTGATGTTGATGGCCTTGCCCGTCTTCGCCGCGGCCACCAGCAGGTCGGTCTGCCTGCAAAGGAAAGCGGGTATCTGTAGGATATCCACATACTCGGCCGCCAACTGGGCCTCCTCCTCCGAATGGATGTCGGATACGACCGGCACGTCGAACGTCTCGCTGATCTTTCTCAGGATCTTCAACGCCTTCTCATCACCGATT
Source organism: Candidatus Cryptobacteroides sp. (assembly GCA_045111695.1). GTDB lineage: Bacteria > Bacteroidota > Bacteroidia > Bacteroidales > UBA932 > Cryptobacteroides. Next base: position 914 of record JBGUGW010000212.1, read on the forward strand.
CCCGTGAAGGAGTCCGCCTTGGAGCGGTTCGCCTTGCGGTAGGATGCCTTGAAGATATATGGTATTTTGAATCTTTCCGTGAGTGCCACTACATGTTCCGCGATCTGGAACGCCATCTCCTCTCCCTCAACGACGCATGGACCCGCCATCAGGAAGAAATTGCCCGATTCGGTATGTTTAAGCTTCGGGCTAATGTGTTTTAAGTCTATCATAATCTACATCATTAATTTTCTGAACAAAAATACATATTTTCGCCGTCATTCACGCATGACGGCATGATTTAATCATTCACAAATTTGCTGAAGTACGAACATTTGGAGACGAAAGTCTTGTACGCCTTCGTCCGTTTGTACCCGCTCGTCAACCGTTGGTAATTGGAACCTGGTTTGCCATGGTTCTCATCATTCACTTTCGCCATTGCAAAAACGATCTTCGCCTTCAACTCATCGTCCTGGAAGTTCTTTTGGTCAGCCATTTCGAGGAATTTCTTGTCCGACTTGTATCGACCATACACATTATCCTCACCTCGTGCCCATATGTTCCAAAAACCGAATCCGAATATTCGATCTCTATAATACCCTTTAGGTCCAATGTTATAGTAGAAATTGCCCAATAGGAAGGCGGCCTTGGCACCCTTGTCACCATCCGTCTGCGCAGTCTTGTACAAAGCGTCGAGCTGCTTCAGCAGGTCCACGTAGGATACTTTGTCCAACTTCAGTTTCTTGTCAATCAACTCATTGGTGTAATCCGAGTGGAAATCACTATTCTCCTCCGGCAATTCCCAGATGGTTCTGTCGACATTGTAGCAAAAGACGCTCTTCAACGGCATATCCTCTGTCTTGTAATACCGCGCATATTCAAGCGCCTTAGGAATATTGCCCTCATGGAGGTAACTTCTGGAGAGTTCGCCCCGTGCGCTATCCGACGAATAGTTGTTACACTTCAGCAACCATTTCTCGAAACTGTTCAGGTTCGGGTTGGTCCCGAAGGCAATAGCCTTTTCCCACAACTTGCTGTCGAAGCCTTTCAGGTACTCGAAAGAGAGCAAGTCCCGTTGCATCTCCATGTCGACTGAGTCCATGCGCTCCGCCATCACTTTGCGCAGGAACGGTTCCTTGAGGGTCTCCTCGAGCTTCCCGTAAATATCATTCGCCGCTTCCCTGGTCATCTCCTCCGCATCAGTAATCGCCATGTAGGTGGAGAGCCGATCCTTGTTGGCCTTGAAGCAAGGACGGTTGCTTTTCACCTTCGAAAGATGTTGCCTTGCCCGGTCATTCATGCCGTTATAGGCAGACAGATGGGCGGCGCACAGATGCCAGAAGTCCTGACGGGGAGACTTTTGGAGTATGGTTTCCGCCAAGCCAAGCGCATATTTGAGATTATTATCCTTCAATCCTTCAGTGCTCCATTCGTTGAGAGAAAGGGTGGTGATATAACCGCTCATCAAAACATCCGTCATATATGAGTTGGGGGAGATGGCCGCGATCTTCTCCAACTCTTTCAATCCGTTGTTGAAGGAGTTAAATCCTAACATGAAATAGAGGCTACAAGCCTCCTGTTTAGGGAGAGATTTCGCCTCATCATACAAGTATTCCCAAGCCTCACCGCGCAAGGATTTATATGCGGCGAATTTCAGGTCCTTGGAATAGGTGAAGACCTTTAGAAAGTCCATCGCATATTTGCCGTTCGCTTGGTCTTGCGAGTCGCCACCTCCCTCTGTCCGGTAGTATCCGCACAATGCGCCCGCCTTTTGGCTTAACGCATAATAGTAGATCTCCGGCTTGTAGTTCAGCGATTCCACATACTTGTCGAAGTATCGCACCGCATCCTCATA
>JBGUGW010000213.1:0-1425 GCA_045111695.1 Candidatus Cryptobacteroides sp.
CCGTTGAAGCCATCGGAGTTGGGGGTGCTCCAGTCATCGTAGTCGGAGGCGCGGCCGTCATGGATGCTGCCGTCGGACAGTTCGCCGCCGATGCCGATGATGAACACGGCGCCATACCTGCGGACGATCTCGTTCTCGCGATCCTTCGGGCTGAGGTTTGGATACATCTGCAGCAGTTCCTCAGAATGGATGAAATAAATATCCTCCGGTAGATTGGGCTCTATCTGCGGGAAACTCACATAAATCTTGTTCTCGGTAACCTTGATGGCCTCGTAGATGCGCTTTACCATCTTTTTCAGGAAATCGAGGTTGCGGTCTTCGGGGCGGATGACACGCTCCCAGTCCCACTGGTCCACGTATATGGAGTGTATGTTATCGAGTTCCTCGTCGGGACGGAGGGCGTTCATGTCGGTATAGATGCCACGGCCGGGGGCGATGCCGAGCTCTGCGAGCTTGAGGCGCTTCCATTTCGCAAGCGAATGGACGACCTCGGCCGGGCGTTCGCCCATGTCCTTGACGGGGAAGCGGACAGGGCGCTCGATGCCGTTCAGGTCGTCGTTGATGCCCGTTCCGGTCATGACGACCATCGGCGCCGTGACGCGCAGGAGCGCGAGCTGGGCGGAGAGGTTGTCCTGGAACATGTTCTTGACGGCCTTGATGGCTTTCTCAGTGTTTTCGACGCTGCCAAGTATGTTGCGGTAGCCTGAAGGGATGTACAGAGACATACGAAGTTCGTTTTATGTTCAATCTTTCAAATTTAGTCAAAAAATGCGTATTTTTGTATGACATGATAGGTATTTTTGACTCGGGAGCGGGCGGGCTGTCCGTCTACAGGGAGATCGTCAAGGTCCTCCCCGAGGAGAAATACGTCTATTACTCCGACAATGCGCACTGCCCCTACGGAGAGAAGAGCCGTGAATATGTCATCGACAGGGCGCGCAAGATTACCGAATTCCTTATCGGACAGGGCTGTGACGTCATAGTCGTCGCATGCAATACCGCCACTGCAGCCGCCATTGCCACCCTGCGGGCTGAGTACGGCATCCCCTTCATAGGGATGGAGCCGGCGGTCAAGCAGGGCGCCCTGCGCACGCGCAGCGGCGTCGTGGGCGTCCTCGCCACCGCCGGCACCCTCAAGGCCGAGAAATACCACGACACCCGCGACCGCTTCGCCGACGGCGTCACCGTCGTCGAACGCACAGGCGAGGGCTTCGTGGAGCTGGTAGAGGCCGGCCTGCTCGACGGACCTGAGGCCGAGACCGTCGTGCGCCGCAGCGTCGAGCCGCTGCTGGACGCCGGTGCCGACATGATCGTGCTCGGTTGCACGCACTACCCCTTCCTCCAGCCGCTCATCGAGCGCATCGCCGGTCCCGGCGTCACGGTCATCGACCCGGCTCCCGCCGCCGCCCGCCACCTCCTTCACGT
>JBGUGW010000214.1:0-1956 GCA_045111695.1 Candidatus Cryptobacteroides sp.
CCGAGTTACGGGATGTACGAAGTGGCGGCGGACATCAACGATGTCGCGCTGCGCCATGTGCAGCTCGGCGAGGACTTCTCCCTTCCGGTCGAAGACCTCCTCGCTGCCTGCGACGCCCATACCAAGGCCATCTTCCTCTGCTCCCCCAACAACCCTTCGGGCAATGCCATCCCCAACGAGACTGTCTTCGACATCCTCGAGCGTTTCCACGGCATCGTGGTCGTGGACGAAGCCTACATAGACTTTTGCTCCGTCCCCAGCCTCCTTTCCGTCATCAGGCTCTATCCCAACCTCATCGTTCTACAGACCTTCTCCAAGGCCCGCGGCATGGCAGCCCTCCGTCTTGGAATGGCCTTCGCCCAGCCTTACACGATCAAGTTGATGTCCATGGTCAAGTACCCCTACAACATCAACGAATCCACCCAGAGGCTTGCTCTTGAGGCACTTGAGAAGCCGATTGACAAGGAAGTCGCCGAGATCGTGGCCCAGCGCATACGCCTGATCCACAAGTTCATGAAATTCACGTGCATACGCCGCATCTTCCCCAGTGAAGCCAATTTCATCCTGGTAAAGGTCGACGATGCCGATGCCCTTTATGCTCACCTGATTGCCGACGGCATCATCGTCCGCAACCGCACCAAGGTCCCCGGCTGCAAGGACTGCCTCCGCATCACCGTGGGTCTCCCCGAAGAGAATGACAAACTCCTCAAATCCCTGAAAGTCTATGAAGAAAAAAGCCATATTCGTCGATAGGGACGGCACCATCATCACCGAGCCCGCAGACGAGCAGATCGACTCTCTCGAGAAGCTCGCGTTCGTGCCCGGCGCCATCTCCGGACTCCGGTCCCTTATGGGCCTGGGGTACGAGCTCGTGATGGCCTCCAACCAGGACGGTCTCGGCACCGATTCATTTCCCGAGAGCACGTTTTGGCCGGCCCACGACATGATGCTCAAGACCCTGGAAGGAGAAGGCGTCTATTTCGACGACTTCCTGATTGACAGGAGTTTCCCGGAGGACAATCTCCCTACCCGCAAGCCCGGTACCGGCATGTTCGGTAAATACCTCGGTGAGGACTACGACATGTCCGCGAGTTTCGTCATCGGCGACCGCGAGACGGACATGGAGCTGGCGCGCAATCTCGGCGCTACACCCATCATCATCTCGAAGGAGCACGGCTGGAGCGAGGCCGTCGAGCGCATCCGCTCCACGGAGCGTTGCGCCGTGATAGCCCGCAAGACTGCCGAAACTGACATCTACGTCCGCCTGGATCTCGACGGCAAAGGCCCGTCCGAGATCGATACCGGACTCAAGTTCCTTGACCACATGCTCACCCAGCTCGTGCACCATGGCGGCCTGGCCCTCACGGTGCGCTGCAAGGGTGATCTCGAGGTCGATGAGCATCATTCCATGGAAGACATCGGCATCGCCCTCGGAGAGGCCTTGAAGGCCGCCCTCGGCGACAAGCGCGGCATCGAGCGCTATGGCTTCGCCCTGCCGATGGACGAGAGTGCCGCGCTCGTGCTGCTTGACTTCGGCGGCCGCAGCGAACTCGTCTGGAACGTCACTTTCACCCGGGAGTATGTCGGAGACGTGCCTACGGAAATGTTCAAGCATTTCTTCAAGTCGTTGAGCGACGCCGCGCGCTGCAATCTCCGTATCGACGCCTCCGGCGAGAACAACCATCACATCGCCGAGGCCTGCTTCAAGGCCTTTGCGAGGGCTATCAAGCAGGCCGTGCGCCGCGATGTGTTCAACTACGAACTCCCCTCTTCAAAAGGACTGTTATGATCGCTATAGTCGACTACGAAGCCGGTAATATCAAATCCGTGACCAACGCTCTGGAGCGCCTGGGTGTGGAATACATGCTCACGGCCGATCCGGATGCCATTCGCGCTGCGGACAAGGTCATCCTGCCCGGCGTGGGCAATGCCGCGGCGGCGATGGCCAGCCTCCGG
>JBGUGW010000215.1:0-10165 GCA_045111695.1 Candidatus Cryptobacteroides sp.
CTGGTTCACCGACCATCTCAATTGGCACACCGGTGTGGGCTTCATCGACGACGTCCTCCCGTTCTACCACGGGATGCCCGCGTCGGCCAAGCTCGCCGCCATCGGCTTCATGATCTTCGGCTGCGGCTGCGAAATGGCCGGCATCACGGTCAGCCGCGGTATAGTCAAGTGGTTCAAGGGCCGTGAGACGGCTCTGGCCATGGGCTCAGAGATGGCCCTGGCCCGCCTGGGCGTGGCCACCTGCATGATCTTCTCGCCCTATTTCGCTAAACTCGGAGGCCATATCGAAGTCAGCCGTTCCGTCGCTTTCGGCGTAGTGCTCCTCTGCATCGCGCTCATCATGTTCATCACCTATTTCTTCATGGACAGGAAGCTCGACGCCCAGACAGGCGAGGCCGAGGAGAAGGACGACCCCTTCAAGGTCAAGGACATCGGCACCATCCTGTCGAGCCTCGGTTTCTGGCTTGTAGCCCTGCTTTGTGTGCTTTACTATTCGGCTATCTTCCCGTTCCAGAAGTACGCGGTCAACATGCTGCAGTGCAACCTCACCCTGACCGAGCCCGCAGCCGGTTCGTTCTGGGCCGGTGAGGCCGTCACCATCGTCCAGTATATCATCATGCTCGTGGTGGCGGTATGCTCCTTCGCCAGCAATTTCATCAAGAACAACAAGAATCTCAAATACAGCCTGATGGCCGTCGCAGTTGTGGCCCTGGTGGTCTATTGCATCATGGGCTTCAAGCGCGGCACCGCCGAGACCATCTTCGCGGTGTTCCCGCTGCTGGCCGTCGCCATCACGCCCATCCTTGGCAACTATGTGGACCACAAGGGCAAGGCCGCTTCGATGCTGCTCATCGGCTCGATCCTGCTGGTGATCTGTCACCTGACCTTCGCCTTCATCCTGCCTCTGTTCAAGGGCAGCGCTGTAGGCGGCGCCATAGTGGCTTATGTCACCATCCTTGTCCTTGGCGCAAGCTTCTCGCTGGTGCCGGCCGCCCTGTGGCCGTCAGTCCCTAAGCTCGTCGACGCCAAGGTCATCGGTTCGGCTTATGCACTCATTTTCTGGATCCAGAACATTGGTCTCTGGCTCTTCCCGATCCTGATCGGCAACGTGCTCACCAGCACAAACGCCCCCGGCACGCCCCCCGACCAGCTCAACTATACCTGGGCGCTGGTGATGCTAGCGTGCCTCGGCATAGCTGCAATGCTGATCGGTCTCTACCTCAAGGTGGTGGACGGCAGGAAGCATCTCGGACTTGAGGAGCCCAACATCACGGAATAGGATGGCTGAAGAAGTGAAACGCCGTTTCTCGCGGCTAGCATGGGTGGCACTGGGTTGTCTGGTGGTGCCCATGTTTGCGTCATATTTCTTCGACGACATGTTCTCGACGATCTCGTACCTGTTCGAGGACCCGTCGAGGACTGCGCTGGGTTGGGATGCCGCCGGATACGGCCTGTATACCAGCGGCTACAGCGTATTGTGCGTGTTCGGAGGACTGGTGATATGCGGTATCCTGCTGGACAAGTGGGGAGTGCGCATCACCGGCTCCATATTCGTCGGCATGATGGCGGCGGGCGCCCTGCTGGTGCTGTACGCCATCACGGCCGGCTATGCCCCGGCCAAGTCCCTGCGTCTGGCGTATGCCGGATGCATGTTCTTCGGACTTGGCAGCGAGATAGCCGGCACGGCCGTGACGCGTTCCATCGCGAAATGGTTCCGTGAAGGGCCGATGGCGCTGGCCATGGGCCTGCAGCTGGCCATCGCCCGCCTGGGCACGGCCGTCGCGCTGGTCGCGGCGCCGCGCCTCGTCGTGGAGAATGCCGGCCATGTCTACAGCCTCGCCGAGACGGCCCGTCCGGCCGTTTTCGGCATAGGGCTGATGGCTGCCGGCCTTCTGCTCTGGGCCATCTTCGTGGCACTCGATGCCCGGTACGACAAGTCGCACGGGGCGTCGGAGGAGCTTGCCGCGGAGGATCCCTTCAAGCTGTCCGATGTGTGGAAAGTATTGACCAACAAGAATTTCTGGCTGCTAGGCCTGCTCTGCGTCCTGTTCTACAGCAGTATCGTGGCGTTCAAAAAGTTTGCCGGGGCCATCCTCATACCCCGTTTCGATATCCCGGCCGCCACGGCCGGATGGATGGTGTCCATGCTGCCTTTCTCGACCGTGATATTCGCCCCTCTCTTCGGCTTGCTGGTCGACAAACGCGGCAAGGGAACGCGTTGGATGATACTCGGCTCCATTCTTGCCTTGGTTGCCCACCTGCTGCTGGCTTTCGCCCCTGCGGGCGTACCGTTCTACGGCTATCTCAGTATGGTGTTCCTGGGCTTCGGCTATTCGCTCGTCCCGGCTGCGCTGTGGCCCTCGGTACCGAAAATCGTGCCCGACAAGGTGTTGGGCACGACTTATTCGTTGATCTACTGGGTGCAGAACCTTGGTCTGCTGTCCTTCAAATGGCTTGCCGGCATCATCCTCGGCGCTGCGGCCGTGGGAGCGTCCAACGGCCCCGTCAGGGTCGAGCTGATGTTCGTAGGCCTCTGCATCGCCGCGGTCGTCATCGCGCTGCTCTTCGCACGCGTCTCGCGCCGCCGTCCCGAACTCCGCCTCGACGCCCCTTCGGGCAAGTAAACAGTATCAGAGCTTTCTGAGTGAAGCGCCGCGGGCGACCTGGATGACGTCGACCCTGGTATCCGCTTCGGCTTCGTAGGAGCATGTGGAGGCACCCGTGGCCTCCACGGAGATCCTCCGTATGGCCGACACCTTGCAACTGGCTGCGCCTGACAGTTCGACCTCAACATCATGAGCCTTTGCGCTGCGGGTATCGATCGATGCTGCGCCGCTGCCCTCTATGTCGAGTTCGTGAAGCGTCTCGGCGGACTCGATGTCCACGCGGGCCGCTCCTGATGCCTCTATCGAGACTTCCCTGTAACTTCCCTTGAGGTCGGCCCTTGCGCTGCCAGAGAGTTCGGCGTCCAGTTCCGGGCATCTGGAGTTAAGCTTGATCTTTCCGGCTCCGGAGATGTCTATCGACACTTCGTCGAAATCTCCGGTAAGGTCGGCTTCGGTGGCGCCGCTGAGGGAAATCTGCAGCTCAGGTGCCGACAGTGAAAGACCTTTGGCATGGGTGGCTCCGCTCATGTCGAGAAGGAATCTTCCGTTACGCAGGGCGGGGAAGGCGCCGTTGGCGTTGAGCGCGGCGGCGCCGCTGAGCGAGACGCTCTCCAGGAGCGGCATGCTCACGTCTGCGCGGATGACACCCGACCTCTCGTCAGAGAGCTTGCGCTGGACGGAGTTCGGCATGTCCTTCATCCTGAGTACCAGCTGGCCGTGGCTGACTTCGGCGACTATGTACTGCTCCAGGTAGTCGGGGGCCTCGATACTGACGGAGAAAGTGGAGGAAGGGCTCAGTTCCACATGGAATAAGCTGGAAGCCTTGATGCCGGTGAAGCCGGAGAGGTTGTATTTGTTGCTGAAGGTTCCGGCGAAGGCCGTTGCAGCGGCCAGCATGACGGCCAGTGCGGTGAGGAGTATTCTTTTCATGGCGATATGGTTATTTTGCGTTAGTCAACAGGGAATGGATGCCGTCGAGCAGGGTGTTGTAGTGCTCCTTCAGGATGGCGGATTTCTCGGCGTCGCCGAGCTCGTCCGGTAGCAGGTCGAGAAGGGGGATGGCCTCTTCGGTCAGACCGCTGAGCTGGGCTGACAGCATCTCGTCGGGGCCGGCTTTCTCCCAGGCTTCAGTGACCTGCGCCATATAGTTGAGGTAGATCCCCTCCGGGGAATCTCCGGCGCCGCGGAGCCAGTCCGTGCTGCGGTCTGCCTTCGGCAGGAGCAGCACGGCGGCGAGCGCCGCGGCCGCGGCGGCAGGCAGGACGGTCCGGAATATCCGGACCCTGCGCCTGCCTGCCGCCCACTTCCGCAGGAAGCGGTCTTCCGCCCCTTCGGGAGGGAGCTCCGTGTCGAATGCGGGGGCTTTGTCACGTATGTAATCTTCAAGCCTGCTCATATCGTTTGCGTTTTCAGTTCCTTAATCAGTTTCGCCCGTCCGCGGGAATACCAGGAGCGTAGCGTCACTTCTTTCTGTCCTGTCATCCTGGCTATCCCGGCGTAATCCATCCCTTCTATCAGTATCAGGTCCAGGATGAGGGAGTAGGGGTGCGGCAGCCGCTCCATCGCGGAGCGTATCCGCATCACGTCTATACCTTCGGGAAGGTCAGCCTCCTCTTCCGCCTCATCCGGCATCCTGTCCACGACCAGTTCCAGACCCTTTTTCCTGCGCCGCAGGAGGTCGATGCCCATGCGTATGCAGGTAGTGCGGAGCCATGCCGCTTTCCTGGTTTCAGACAGCTCCGGAACGCCCTTGGTAAAGAACTTCATGAAGGTGTCCTGCATGATCTCCTCGGCCTCTTCCGGGTCCCGGACGATACGCAGCGCCGTATTGTATACGGCCTTGCTGTGGCTTCGGTAGAATTCTGTAGCTTCCTGGCGGGTCATTATTTCCGTGTGTCTCTGCTATAATAACGCAAAAAAGACGGTGGCGTTGCACCGTCTTCCAATATTTTTCCTGATAATCAGAACGGGAGGTCGTCCGCTCCTTCTCCGCCCATGATGTCGATGGGAGCGGCCGACGCGGGCGCTGCAGGAGCAACAGGGCGCGGCTGGAAGCCGGCCGGCTGGTTGTAGCCCTGCTGGGCGGACTGCTGCGGATACCCCTGCGGGGCCGGCCGCTGCTGGCCGTAGCCCTCCGGGCTCTCGCCGCCGGGGTTGTCCCCGCGCTTGCCCAGCAACTGGATGTTGTCCACGACAACTTCCGTCGTGAACTTCTTTACGCCCTGCTGGTCGGTCCAGGAACGGGTCCTGAGCTTGCCTTCGATATATACCTGGGTGCCCTTGCGGATGAACTTCTCAGCGAGGTCAGCGGAATTGCGCCAGGCGACGATGTTGTGCCACTCGGTATTCTCGCGGAGCTCTCCGCTGCGGTCACGGTACCGATCTGTGGTGGCCAGGGTGAATGATGCGACTTTAGTGGCGTTCTGAGCGCCGGAATTTCCTTCGAGGTAACGTACTTCGGGATCTCTGCCAACGTTACCGATCAACATGACTTTGTTAAGTGACATAATAACTCTTTTTAAATGATTGCGGCGCCCACAAGGCCCCTGACACAAAGATAATAAATTTCGCCGATATTCAATCGGTATTCTGCATCCTTCTACCTCAGGTCGAAGGGTACGAACAGAGCGGCAAGCTGCTCCGGGGAGGTGTTGTCGAAATAAAGGGTGACGCCGAGGGCCCGGAGGGCCTCAAGGATGGCCGTGCGGTCGAAGCGGCAGCCTTCGAGCGCGGCGGCGAGCCCTTCGGCGGGGAGACTTCCGATGAAGTCCCCGCCGAAGGAGAGTCCGCGGATTTTCCCGCGCGCGATGCTGCAGCACACCTCCACGGTCCCGCAGGGGAGTCTCGAGGCCTGGCTGAACCCGGCTTTCGGGGAAAGCCCGTAGTTCCATTCCCAGGTGGAGAATTTGGTCCGGCAGATCTCCCTGATCTCCGCTTCCTGCTCTCCGGTCAGGATGACCTGGGCGTCATTATAGTTCCTTGAAAGTATACTTTCCAACGCCGCTTGCATTTCCTCGATACCGGAAAACTGCGGCAGGTAGTCCCTCAGGTTTGCCACGCGGCTGCGCACCGAGGCTATTCCCGCGGCGTCCATCTTGCTTCCCGGGACAGACAATGCTTTGGTCAAGGTAGCTATGTCCACGTTGTACATGAGCGTTCCGTGGACCATCAGCCTGTCCTTGTACACGCGCTTGGCGTAGCCGGAGACTTTCCGACCCTCCACGACTATGTCGTTGCGGCCGGTCATCTCCGCAGGGACGCCAAGCGCCCGCAGGGCATCCAGCATCAGGTGCAGATAGCCCGGAAAGTCACGGTCGAGGTCGGCGGAGCGGCCTACAATGGTGTAATTGAGATTCTGCAGGTCATGGTACACGGCCCCTCCGCCGGTCACCCTCCGCGCCAGCTTGATGCCGTTGGCTTCCAGGTACGGCAGGTTCACCTCTGCGTAGGCGTTCTGGTTGCGCCCGATGATGACCGAGGGGGCGTTGCGCCAGAGGAAGAACACGGTGTCATCCGACGGAAACCGCTCGAGGCAGTATTCGTCGAATGACATGTTGTAATGCGGGTCCGTGGAATTGTTCCTCAGGTACTTCATCCTGCATCCGTTTGATGCAAATTTAGTAAAATCCTTTCCCGGATGTTCAATTGTTTTACCTATTTCTCCAGGGAGTGCAGATTTATAGAAAATAAATCCTAACTTGTGACAGCAAAACCGGAACACTTACACAAAAACCAATCTTATATGAGAAAAGCATTTGCACTTTTAGCAGCGGCCATCCTGATGGCAGGGGCCGCCTCCGCCCAGGAGCTCAACAACTTCAATTTCGGCGGCCGCCAGCAGATAGTCTCTCCCGAGATCGCCGACGGTCAGGTGACCTTCCGCCTCGCGGCGGACTATGCCACCGTGGTCCAGCTCTCAGGCAGCTGGATGCCCAATCCTTACGGCGACGTCATTCCCATGAAGAAAGAGAACGGTGTCTGGTCCGTCACCATCGACCTCCCCGAGCCGGAGATCTACACCTACAATTTCGTCGTGGACGGCGTGTCGGTCAACGACCCCCAGAACTACATGGTCCAGCGTGACGGCACCCGCTACCTGAACATGCTGATGGTCCCCGGCGAGCGTACCGCCCCGTATTTCGAGACCGACCATCGCGGCACCGTCACCTACAAGTGGTACGACAGCTCCATCCTCGGCATCAACCGCCGCCTGACTGTCTATACCCCTTACGGCTACGAGGCCAAGGCCAACGCCAAGAAGAAATATCCCGTCCTCTACCTCCTCCACGGAGCAGGCGGAGACGAGGAGGCTTGGTCCTCGATGGGTCGCGCCGCCCAGATCCTTGACAACCTCATCGAGCAGGGCAAGGCCCAACCCATGATTGTCGTCATGCCCAACGGCAATCCCAACCAGCAGGCCGCCCAGACCCTCGGCCGGAAGACCTCCGAGATCAATTTCCGCGACCCGGCTTACGCGGATGCATATGTGCGCAGCCTCTGTGAGGAGATCGTTCCGTTCATCGAGAGGGAGTACAGGGTGAATGCAAAGCCCGAGTCCCGTGCCATCGCCGGCCTGTCCATGGGCGGCGGCCACACCATCACCGCTTCGACGCGCTATCCCGCCATGTTCGATTACATCTGCCCTCTCTCCGCTGCCGGTTCAGCCAACGACGAGCAGATCCAGGCCCTCAAGAAGGCCGGCGTGAAGCTTTATTTCCTCGCATGCGGTACCGATGATTTCCTCTATGAGGGATCGAAGACCCTCGACGCCACCCTTACAAAGAACGGCCTCGACCACATCTTCTACCAGTCTGCAGGAGGTCACACCTGGGCCAACTGGAGACTCTACCTCCAGACCTTCGCCCCGATGCTCTTCAAATAGGCTAGAGGGATATAAGTGAATCGATGTCAGGGGCTTCCCCTGTCATTACGGAATACCCGGATACCGCCTGGTTCACAAGCCAGAGGTTTCCGGGTAAATATTTCGCCCCGGCGTCGAGCATCCGGGCGCGCAGCAGCCCCGAGAAGGCGGGGTCACGGTAATTGGCCTCGAGTACGAGCGGCTTGGAGGAGAAATCCTCCGCCCCCAGCTCCGTAAATGAATCCAGCGCCATGGGAAGCGCATATACGACAAAGTCCGCGGCGCGGAGTTCCATGCGGAAATCGCGTATGTCCGCTACGCGGAATCCATACTCGGGCAGGCCCTCGATGAACTTTTCCGCCTTGGCGGCGGTGCGGTTCATCACGGCCGTGGCGAAGCCGCATTCCGCCGCGGCGAGGGCCGCGGCCTTGCCGGCTCCGCCGAGGCCCGCGACGAGCGCCGCCGGCCTGCGGCCGTAACGCTCCGAGAGCTGCGCCCGCACGAATTGATGGATCTTGATGTGCGCCTGGCTGCCGAAAGTGCCGTAGAATTCGCGGATGATGCCCGGGAACAGCGCCTCGGCCACAGTCAAAATGACTCCCGTGAAATCAGAATTATATGCGCTGACCCCTTCGGGTGTCTTGACAAGGATATTGGCCGCCCCTGTCAGCGCCACAGGACCTGATACTATATCAGCTTTCTCGTATGCCTTCTCCTTGAACGGAGCCGTCACATTGACGGCCTTGTAGCCTTTCAGGAATTTGGCGTATGACTCCTCGAAGTACTGGCCATGGATAAGGTCATAGCCGTATTTCCCATGATAGGCGGCCTCGAAGAGCCTTGGGCTCTGCGAATGCTCGATGGGATGACCTATGAGACCGAAATCAGGCATTTCTCTGGCGGACGGCTTCGAACAGCAGGATGGCCGCGGACACCGATGCGTTGAGGGAGTCGAGCTCCCCGAGCATCGGGATGCGGATATGGCCGTCGGCGGCCTCGCGCCATCCGTCGGTGAGGCCTGTGGCCTCGGTCCCGACGACGATGGCCGTGCCGCCCGTCATGTCCGTATCGTAGTACCACGACGAGTCCTGCAACTGTGCCGTATAGATGTTTATCTTGTTGTCTTTAAGCCACTTGATGGCTTCTTCCGAGCTGCAGCAAACGACCTGGACGGTGAACACCGCCCCAATGCTCGCCCGTATGAGGTTGGGATTGTACAGGTCGGTCAGCGGATCGCAGATCAGCACGGCATCGGCCCCGGCCGCATCCGCGCTCCTCAGCACCGCCCCGATATTGCCCGGCTTCTCCACGCCCTCCAGCACGACCACCAGGGGATTCTCCCTCATCTCCAGCCCCTCAAGCGTCCTCTCCTTCACTTTCACCTCCGCGATCATCCCCTCGGTCCCTCCACGGTAAGCGATCTTCTCGTACAGCTCCCTCGGCACCTCCACAATCTGCCCCGCTTTCTCCAGAATGGTTGTCAGGTCCTTGTCTTCTGGGAGGTTCGGCAGCGGGCCTTCGGTCGTAGGGAGGCTGTCTCCTGCCAAACCGTGGCCGCCCGTGGCCTCGTGAACGGGAGGGGCCCAATCGTCAGATTGGGAGGGATGAGGACGAAGTCCGAAGTTTGGAAGGGGACTGCCTCCCGAAGGACGGAATCCCGAACCGACGATATCCGGACAATAAAAAAGAGTGTCGATCTCGAACCCGGCGCGTACGCAGTGCCCGAGCTCCCGGCGGCCCTCCACGACAAAAAGCCCCATCTCCTTGCGGAGGCGGGCTTTTTCCTGGAGCGCCAGAAGCGTCTTGACCTTGCGGTTCTGCGCCGATGTCACCGACTCGACCCTCACTGCTCCTTCTCCTCCTCTTTCTTCACGGCCTTCTCAGGCTTCATCTGAGGGAAGAACAGCACATCCTGGATGGTGCTCTGGCCGGTCATGAACATCGTCAGTCGGTCAATGCCCATACCGAGGCCCGAAGTCGGCGGCATACCGTACTCGAGAGCCCTTACGAAGTCATAGTCGATGAACATCGCCTCGTCGTCGCCCTTGCTCTTGAGCCTGGCCTGCTCCTCGAACCTCTCCAGCTGGTCGATCGGATCGTTCAGCTCGGAATAAGCGTTGGCCAGCTCCTTGCCGCACACGAACAGCTCGAAACGCTCGGTGAGAGCGGGGTTGGTGCGATGACGCTTGGTCAGCGGGGACATCTCCACCGGATAGTCGATGATGTATGTGGGCTCGATGAGATTCTTTTCGGCGTACTCGCCGAAGATCGCATCGATAAGCTTGCCCTTGCCCATCGAAGGCTCAACCTCCACGTTGAGCTTCTTGCAGGTGGCGCGGAGTTCGTCCTCGTCCATTCCGGACACGTCGACCCCGGCGTACTCCTTGATGGCGTCGAGGATGGGGAGACGGCGGTACGGCGGCTTGAAGTCCACCTTGTGCCCGCCGATCATGACCTCGGTCGTACCGTTGACCTTGAGCGAGATCTTCTCCAGCATCTTCTCAACGAACTCCATCATCCAGATATAGTCCTTGTAGGCCACGTAGATCTCCATGCAGGTGAACTCGGGATTGTGGGTCTTGTCCATGCCCTCGTTGCGGAAATCCTTCGCAAACTCGTACACGCCGCTGTATCCACCAACAATCAAGCGCTTGAGATACAGTTCATTGGCTATACGGAGGTAAAGAGGGATATCCAG
>JBGUGW010000216.1:0-19057 GCA_045111695.1 Candidatus Cryptobacteroides sp.
CTCTCCGTGCGATTCGACGAAGATGCTGACCCTGAATATCCTTCCGAATGTGTTCACGACGATATGATTAGTTTAGCAGGTTCAATATGTTTAGGTTTTGTTGATTATTCGAGCACAATTTACGAATGTTTTTCCACAATTAAAAATGCGTCCGGCGGCCTGCAGTCGTCCCCCTGTCTTTTTTTCTTGTGATATAATTGAGTATATTTGTACTCTATGGACTCAATGGAAGAGAAAGAATTGCTGCAGAACTTCACGCAGCAGGAGTACAAGGAAGGATTCGTCACGGACGTCGAGCAGGTCTATATCCCGAAGGGCCTGAACGAAGACATCGTCCGGACGATTTCTTCCCTGAAGGAAGAGCCTGAATGGCTCCTGGAGTTCCGTCTGGACGCTTTCCGCAAGTGGCAAGCCATGGAGCAGCCCCGCTGGGGCCATCTCGACCTGCCTGAAATAGACTATCAGGACATCATATACTACGCCGCCCCCAAGAAGGACAGCGAGCGGCCGAAGGAGATCGACCCGGCTCTGGCTGAGACTTTCGAGAAGCTCGGCATCCCGCTGCATGAGCGCGAAGCACTCGCGGGCGTGGTCGCGGTGGACGCAGTCTTCGACTCCGTCTCCGTTAAGACCACTTTCCGCAAGGCCCTCTCCGAGAAAGGCATCATTTTCTGCTCCTTCTCTGAGGCCGTCAGGGAGCATCCGGACCTGGTCCGGAAATACCTGGCGACCGTGGTCCCCTCCGGGGACAACTATTTCGCGGCTCTGAACTCCGCCGTCTTCTCAGACGGCTCGTTCTGCTACATCCCCAAGGGGGTCAAGTGCCCGATGGAGCTTTCCAGCTATTTCCGCATCAATGCGGCCGGCACCGGCCAGTTCGAGCGGACGCTCATCGTCGCCGACGAGGGCTCGCAGCTCAGCTACATGGAAGGCTGTACCGCCCCCATGCGCGACGAGAACCAGCTTCACGCCGCCGTGGTCGAAATCATAGTCGAAAAGGACGCGGATGTCAAGTATTCGACCGTCCAGAACTGGTATCCCGGCGATGCCCAGGGCCGCGGCGGCATCCTGAACCTCGTTACCAAACGAGGTCTGTGCCGCGGCATCGGCAGCCACCTGTCCTGGACCCAGGTCGAGACAGGTTCCGCCATCACCTGGAAATACCCCTCCACTATACTTCTGGGGGACTATTCCTCGTCGGAATTCTACTCTGTGGCCTTGACCAACAACCGGCAGCAGGCCGATACCGGGACCAAGATGGTCCATATCGGCCGCGGCACCCGCAGCCGCATTGTTTCCAAAGGCATCAGCGCCGGCCGCAGCCAGAACAGCTACCGCGGCCTGGTGCGCTTCAACCCCGGCGCCGTCGGCGCCCGGAACTATTCGCAGTGCGACAGCCTGCTCATAGGCTCCGAATGCGGCGCGCATACCTTTCCGTTGATCCAGAGCCGATGCCCTTCGGCCGTGGTCGAACATGAGGCCACGACCTCCAAGATCAGCGAGGACCAGCTGTTCTACTGCACCCAGCGGGGCATCCCGCCGGAGGATGCCGTAGGCCTCATCGTCGGCGGTTACGCCCGCGAGGTCCTCTCCCGTCTCCCCATGGAGTTTGCAATGGAAGCCGGCAAACTCCTGCAAGTTTCACTCGAAGGCTCCATAGGATAAAGAATGAATTGGCTTGACCTTTTAGCTTCGTTTCTCGGAATCACCTGCGTAGTGCTCGCAGGCCGGAACAGCAAATACAATTTCTGGGTGGGTTACCTCTATACGACCGCCCTGTTCTTCCTTTTCTGGGAGAAGAATCTCGTGGCGTCCCTGATGCTGCAGCCGGTTTCGCTCGGCATCAACATCATGGGCCATTACCGCTGGACACATCCCCACGAGGATGAGAAGAGCTCCCAGGACGGCAGTGCCCTGAAAGTGACGATGCTCACCTGGCCCGAGCGCGCGCTGTGCGTGCTGGCCGTCTTCGTGATCGCATTCGCCTGGGGCTGGCTGCTGAACCGCCTTTTCCCCGCCGATCCACATCCTTACCTCGACTCCTGCGTGACGGTGCTGATCCTCATGGCCCAGTTCCTCTCCGCGCAGAAGAAATGGGACTGCTGGGTGGCATGGCTGGTGGTCAATGTGACGCAGATGGCGCTGCATCTGTCCGTAGGCAACGTGTTCATGCCTATAGTCTGCGGCCTGTACCTCATCAACGGTGTCATTTCGCTTCACAACTGGGGCAAGCTTTACAAGAAAAACGCATAATATCAGATATTTATGGCTGAAAACGATATATTGCTCGACATTCGCGGACTCCACGCCTCCATCGGCGAAAGGGAGATCCTCAAGGGCATCGACCTCGTGATACGCAAGGGCGAGGTCCATGCCGTGATGGGGCCGAACGGCGCCGGCAAGAGCACGCTTTCCGCGGTGCTCGTCGGCCGGCCGGACTATGAGATCACCGCCGGGTCGGTGACCTTCCTCGGCCGCGACCTGCTGGCGATGAGCCCCGAAGAGCGCTCCTGGGCGGGCATCTTCCTGTCCTTCCAGTATCCGATCGAGATCCCCGGAGTGAGCATTACGAACTTCATGAAGGCTGCGGTGAACGCCCGCCGCAAGGCCCAGGGGCTCGAAGAACTGAAGCCTGCGGAGTTCATCCGCCTGATGAAGGAAAGGATGGCGATGGTGCAGATGAAGGGCGAATTCGCCAAGCGCGAAGTCAATGTCGGTTTTTCCGGAGGAGAGAAAAAGCGCAACGAGATATTCCAGATGGCGATGCTCGACCCGATGCTGTCCATACTCGACGAGACGGACAGCGGCCTGGATGTGGATGCGCTCCGCATCGTGGCGGAGGGCGTGAACAAGCTCCGCACCCCTGAGAAGTCAGCCATCGTCATCACGCATTACCAGCGCCTGCTGGAGTACATCGTCCCTGATGTCGTCCATGTGCTTAAGGCCGGCCGCATCGTCACGACGGGAGGCCGCGAACTTGTGGACGTCATCGACAAGAACGGTTACGACGCTTTCTAGCCTATGAAAGAGAAGATCATAGACAGAGGACATTATGTGGACGTTCCGGTCCCGGAAGGGGCGGTCGTAGTGCCCGCTGGCTCTAGCCTGGCGGTCTGCGACACGCTCTCCGGGCGCCATGGCTTCGTGCTCGAAGCCGGCGCCCGCCTGGACCTTTGCCTGCTGGCTTTTCCGGGGGAGTGCGATGGCGTGGAACTGAGCGTGGACCTCGTCGGTGAAGGCGCTGAGGCTTCATTGTCCGGCATCTTTGTCTGCCGGGAGGGGGAGTTCCCCCTGAAGGTGACGGTCCTTCACCGCGTTTGCGGCTGCGTGTCTACGCAACTTTTTAACGGCATAGTGACCGGCTCCGCCAAGACCGCTTTCGACGGCCGCATCGTCGTGGCCCCGGATGCGCAGAAGACCAAGGCATACCAGACGAACCACAATCTGCTGCTGGGCACCGAGGCCCGTGCCGAGACGCGCCCGCAGCTGGAGATATATGCCGACGATGTCGAGTGCTCGCATGGCGCGACCGTAGGCCGTTTGGACGAGGCTGCGCAGTTCTACATGCAGTCAAGGGGCATTCCCGAGCAGGAAGCCAAGGTGCTGCAGATGATCTCGTTCCTGTCGCCGGTGCTGGAGCACGTCCCGGAGGAGCGCCGCGACGAGGTAGCGGCCCGTATTGAACAAACCATCCGCAGCCTATGATTACGTATCCGAATGTCAAGGTCAACCTTGGACTGAGTGTCCTGCGCAAGCGCCCCGACGGTTATCACGACCTCGAGACGCTGTTCGTGCCGTGCTTTGACATTCACGATACCCTTGAGATCATCGCCGGAGACGATTTCAGCCGCACCTCCGCCTCCTTGTTCAGGAGGTATTCAGTCAGGCAGGGGATAAGGGAAGACGGGAAGCTGATGATTACGATTGCGAGGAAGGAGGGGGTCGATTGGGATCCGCTGGAGGACCTGACGGCCAGAGCTTACGGGCTGCTGGATGCGGAGTTCAACCTTCCTCCTGTCAAAATATTCCTGGAGAAGACCGCACCTGTGGGGGCGGGGCTGGGCGGCGGCTCGGCGGACGCGGCCTTCGCGCTGCGGATGCTCTCCGAGCTCTTCGCGCTCGGCCTCGACGAGGCCGCCCTCGCCGCCTACGCCGCCCGTTTGGGCAGCGACTGCGCCTTCTTCGTATACAACCGCCCCATGATAGGGACCGGGCGGGGAGAGGTCCTGGAACCGTGCGATATCGACCTGTCGCAGTTTGAGATGCGCGTCGTAGTGCCAGAGGGAGTCAGCGTCAGCACGGCTGACGCGTACCGCGGCATCGTGCCGCGCGAGGCTGCGGCCACTGACGCGCTGCCGCTCCGCGAGGCGCTGGCGCGCCCCGCCGCCGAATGGCGCGGCTGCCTCGTCAACGATTTCGAGACCACTGTATTTGCTAAATATCCGGCCATCGCCGAGGCCAAACGGACCCTCTACGATGCCGGTGCCATATATGCATCGATGTCCGGCAGCGGCTCGGCCGTATTCGGGCTTTTCGACAGGAAATAACGATAACACTAATAACTATGTACAAG
This sequence comes from Candidatus Cryptobacteroides sp., assembly GCA_045111695.1. Taxonomy (GTDB): domain Bacteria; phylum Bacteroidota; class Bacteroidia; order Bacteroidales; family UBA932; genus Cryptobacteroides. The sequence continues at coordinate 4,574 of JBGUGW010000216.1, forward strand.
ACCCAAGGACTCAAGAACAGCCGCATCGAAGTTGCGGACGCCCTCAGGGGCCTGGCCGTCATCGGCATCATCCTGTACCATTCGGTGGAGCATTTCAACCTCTTCTCCCCCAGAGTTTCTTGCACGCTTCCCTGTGACGGAGTCGTGTTCAACATCCTCACTGTCCTGCTTTCGGGCAAGATGTACGGCATTTTTGCCGTCCTATTCGGCCTGAGCTTCTTCATCATGAGGGACAACCAGGAGCAGAAAGGCAAGGATTTCTCCCTGCGCTTCGCCTGGCGCATGTTCCTCCTGCTGGGCTTCGGCATCCTGAACCTTATACTGTATGACGGAGACATTCTAACGACTTATGCCCTCCTCGGCTTGCTGATGATTCCAGCGGGATACCTGAGCACCCCGGTATTGTGGGCCATCACCATCTTCCTGCTGATCCAGCCCATCGAGTTGTACAGCCTTATCACCGGATGGAAACCTGATACGTCTTTTGTAGGCAAAGGCTACATGATAATGAGCCGCGCACATGGTGAAGGGACCTTCTGCGAGTCGGCGGCAGCCAGCCTCAAGCACGGTTTCATCACCGATATCGGGTGGTTCATCGGCAAGGGCCGCATCACCCAGACCCTCGGCCTGTTCTATCTCGGAATTCTTATCGGTCGGCACAGATTGTTCTACAACGAGGGCAATCACCTGAAGATTTGGAGAATCATCCTTGCAGTATCTGCGGCGCTTGTCGCCGCCGGGGTCATCTTCGGCGAGAGAAGGCGCGGAGACGTCAGTTTCGGCGAACTGGACAGCCTGATCCATCCTATGTTCAACCTTGCCATCCTGATGCTGATTATGTCCGTCGTAGTTCTGCTCTGGTACAGGTTTGACGGGTTCAAGAAGAGCCTTTCGCACATCTGTTTCTTCGGCCGGATGTCGCTGACCAACTACCTGCTCTCATCCCTGATCGGAACCTTCATATTCTACGGCTGGGGACTCGGCATGTACAAGGTGCTCGGCACCACTTGGTCCCTGCTTGTCGGCATCGGCATCGTTGTCTTGCAGATAGTGCTTCTCTATCAGTGGTCCAAGAAGCATCAGCGCGGACCTCTGGAGACCCTCTGGCGCAATCTCACCTGGATAGGTAGCGACAATAAATAATATGGCCATTGTTCATCACGAAAAGGTTGAGGCCCTGCGGGCGTTGATGCGCGAGCGGGGCTGGGATGCCGTCATCATCTCAGGGTCGGACCCTCACAACAGCGAATATCCTGCTCCCCGCTGGAAGCAGGTTAAATGGCTGTCGGGCTTCACCGGCGAGGCGGGCGACGTAGTCGTCACCGCCTCCCACGCCGGTCTTTGGACCGACACGCGGTATTTCATCCAGGCCGTCCGCCAGCTGGAAGGTAGTGGAATAGTTCTTCATAAGACGCGCGTTCCGGAGCAGGTGCTCATCCCGGAATGGCTGGCCAGAGATGCTTTCGCTGATAGTGAACGCAGTGTAGTGATCGCCGTCGACGGCCTGTGCCAGGGCGTAAGCGCCGTCGCCGGCCTGAAGGAAGCCTTCCTGGCCGCAGGCCGTACGGAAGGCTCCCCGGACGAGGACGGCTTCCGCATCGTGTCCGTCCCGGACATGTTCGAGGACCTCTGGGAGGACCGCCCTCCCATACCCCAGACCCCGATCATCACGCTCGGGGCCGAACTGGCGGGCGAGGACCGCTGGAGCCGCATCGGCTGGCTTCGGGACGAAGCCGCCAAAGCCGGCTGCGACGCGGTCCTGCTCACCGCCCTTGACGAGATCGCCTGGACGCTTAACGTCCGCGGCGCAGATATCGAATACAATCCGTTAGTCATATCATATTTGCTGGTCACCGGCGATACCGTCGAATGGTTCGTCAAGAAGGGCGGACAGCCAGACAGTGATACCCTGGACTCATTCCAGGAGTTGAGGGATGAAGGCGTTGCCATCCTTCCTTATGACGATGTTCCCGTCGTACTTGCCGGCGAGATCGAGGACGGTACCATAGGACACCTTGCCGTCGACCCTTCTACATTGAACTACAACCTTTACCATATCCTCAAGACCAACTCCGTAGAGGGCACCGTGGTCGAATGGGATTCTCCCGTCGCTCTGCGCAAGTCCGTCAAGAACGCTACCGAGATCGAAGGGATGCGTGACATCCATGTCGAAGACGGCCTGGCGATGGAGCGCTTCCTTTATTGGCTTGAGAAGTCCGTAAAGGGAGGCGGTAAGGTGGGTGAATGGGATGCCGCACGCAAGCTGGGCGCCCTCCGGGCGGAGATTCCCGGGTATCGGGGCGACAGTTTCGAGACTATTTCCGCCTACGGCGAGGGCGCGGCCCTTCCGCACTACATCACGCCCCATATGGGCGCGCCCGTGCTCGAGCCGCGCGGCCTGTACCTCGTGGACAGCGGCGGACAGTACATGAACGGCACTACGGACATCACCCGCACCGTGCCCCTCGGACCTTGCACCATGCTGGAGAAAGAGGACTATACCCTCGTGCTGAAGGGGCACATCGACCTCGCCATGGCGGTGTTCCCGCGCGGCACGGCGGGCTGCCAGATCGATGCGCTTGCGCGCAGCCCGCTCTGGCGTGCCCGTCGCAGTTTCGGTCACGGAACCGGCCATGGCGTGGGATTCTTCCTCGGGGTGCACGAGGGGCCGCAGGACATACGCCAGAATTTCAACCGCACGCCCCTCCTCCCGGGAATGATCACTTCCAACGAACCGGGCATCTACCGCGAGGGGATGCACGGAGTGCGGCACGAGAACCTCGTCCTGTGCGTGGAGGACGGCCGGAACGAGTTCGGCGACTGGCTCAAGTTCGAGACCCTTACCCTCTGCCACTTCGACACCTCGGCCATCATCATCGACCTGCTCGGCCGCGACGAGATCGAATGGCTCAACGCGTACAATGCGCGCGTATTCCGCACTCTCTCGCCCATGCTCTCTCCCGAGGAGGCCGAGTGGTTGCACGGCAAATGCAAATCAATCTAAATCAACAGAATAACATGAAAAGACTGATAACCCTTTCCGCTGCTATCCTGCTTTTCGTAGTGGCAGCCTCAGCCCAGGAGATCGCCAATTTCTCCCGCGGCCAGCAAGTCGTCTCTCCCGAAGTGTACGAGGGAGGCTCCGTGACTTTCCGCCTTGTGGCGGACTATGCCACGACGGTATACCTTTCTGGCAACTGGATGGCCCAGGGCGAAGGCCCCGTCGCCATGACGAAGGGCCCGGGAGGCGTCTGGGAAGTCACCATTTCCGGACTGGAGCCGGAGATTTACACCTACAATTTCATCGTTGACGGAGTGACCGTGAACGACCCTGTCAACTACAAGGTCCAGCGCGACGGCACCCGCTACCTCAACATGGTGTTCATCCCCGGCGAACGCTCCGCCGTCTACAATGAGGCCGCGCATCGCGGAACCCTCACCACCCTGTGGTACGACAGTGCCCAGCTCGGACTCAACCGCCGCATGGTGGTCTACACCCCTTACGGATACGAGAATTCCAAGAAGACCAAGTATCCTGTCCTTTACCTGCTGCACGGCGGCGGCGGCGACGAGGAGGCCTGGACTTCCATGGGCCGCGCCGCGCAGATCCTTGACAACCTCATAGAGCGCGGAGAAGCCGTCCCTATGATCGTCGTCATGCCCAACGGCAATCCCAACCAGCAGGCGGCGCAGACCCTCGGCCTCGGCACCTCAACCATCAATACCCGCGATCCCGCTTACGCCAACGCCTATGTCAAGAGCCTCGTCACCGAGATCATTCCCTTCGTGGAGAAGCGTTTCCGTGTCATCGCGAAGCCTTCGGCCCGTGCGATTTCCGGCCTTTCGATGGGTGGCGGTCACACATTGACCGCATCGCAGCTGTATCCCTCGACCTTCGACTACATCTGCCCGCTGTCCATCAGTTCGCAGGACACTCCAGAGATCCGCTCCCAGCTGCGCGCCCTCAAGAATGACGGTTACAAGCTCTACTTCGTCGGCGTCGGCAATACTGACTTCCTATATGAAGGAGCCCAGACCCTCGACCGCATCCTGACGGAGGAAGGTCTCCCGCATACCTTCTATGTGTCAGAAGGCGGTCACGAGTGGAAGAACTGGCGTCTCTATCTCCAGACCTTCGCCAAGTACCTGTTCAAATAAAACCGGGCTATTGCTGGTTTTTTCGGAAAAAACCTTATCTTTGCAGTCCGGTATTGAAAACCGGGCTCACGGGACTTTAGCTCAGTCGGTTTAGAGCGCTTGCTTCACACGCAAGAGGTCAGCAGTTCGAATCTGCTAAGTCCCACATCTGATAATATAGAATCCATCATTATTTTCCCAATGAAAAAACTATCGATTATCGCCCTCATCGCTTCTGTAGCATTGATGAGTGCGTGCGGTCCCAAGGACCCTGGTCTCAAGGACGCTTACAAGAACTATTTCAAGATCGGTGTCGCCGTTACCGAGCGTAATGTCGCAGACTCCCTCCAGTCAGCCATCATCCTCAAGGAGTTCAACAGCATCACCGCTGAGAACTGCATGAAACCCGGTGAGATCCACCCCGAGGCAGGTGTATGGAACTTCGAGAAGGCCGATATCATCGCTAACATCTGCCGTGAGCATGGCATCAAGATGCGCGGTCACAACCTTGTATGGCACAGCCAGTTCGCCACCTGGATGTTCACCAAGCACGACGAGAACGGCAATGCCGTCGTCGAGCTTGATGAGAAAGGTGATACCGTATGGGTGGAGAGGCCTGCATTCGGCCGTTTCGGCGGTTTCCCCGGCTTCGGTGGTCCTCGCCCCGAGGGCGCTCCTGCCGTCCAGATGACCAAGGTTCCCAAGTATGTCGCTGCCAGCAAGGAGGAGTTCTACGATTCCCTCAGGGCTCATATCAACACCGTGGTCAACCGTTACAAAGATGTCATCTACTGCTGGGATGTCGTCAACGAGGCTATGAGCGACTCCGACAACATCGATGCTTCATACGAGGATTCGTTCCGCAAGTCGCAGGCCTATCAGCTCTGTGGCGACGAGTTCATCAAGAATGCCTTCATCTGGGCTCACGAGGCTGATCCCAATGCCGGCCTGTTCTACAATGACTACAGCGCCTGGACTCCCGCAAAGAGGACCTACATCTACAATATGGTCAAGAAACTCCAGTCGGAGGGCGCCCCTATCACCGGCATCGGCATGCAGGGCCACTACAATATCTTCGACAACCCGACTCTCGAAGATTTCGAAAAGGCTATCAACATGTATCTCGAACTTGTTGACGATATCCAGATCACCGAGTTCGATATCCGTATCAACGAAGAGGCTGGCGGCGGACTTCAGTTCAGCCGTGGCGAGGGCCAGAAATATACCGAAGAGATCCAGCAGATGCAGGAGCAGAAGTACAAGGATCTCTTCGAGATCATGCGCAAGTACAAAAAGAACATCTCTTGCGTGACCTTCTGGAACCTCAGTGACCGTGACTCTTGGCTTGGTGCCAACAACTACCCGCTCCTTTTCGACAGCGAGTACCAGCGCAAGCCTGTTTACTTCACAGTCCGCGATTTCAAGAAGAACAAATAAAGAACTGAATACAAATGAAAAAAGACAGCTTGAAACTCTCAAGCTGTCTTTTTTTACAAATGCTGTCCAACTCCTATTTGAAAAGGAGCTGGGCGAACTGATAGAGGCTGCGGCGCCAGGTATGCCACTCGTGTGCAGTGCCTTCAGAGACATAGCCTACGGCGTTGACGCCGATCTCCTTGAGACTGGCGGCCGCTTCCATGACCCTGGGATTCTCCTTGCTTCCGCTGCTCATGAAGACGACCTTGTTGGTCTTCTGGAAGCCTTCTGCGCCCTGGATGTCCTCAACGCTCATCACGCCGCCGCTGAACATGCCCACATATGCGAATGTGGTAGGATTTGCAAGGGTGATCCTGCGGGTCTGGCCGCCACCCATTGACAGGCCGGCCATTGCACGGTGCTGGGCGTCGGCGATCACGCGATATTCTTTCTCCACCATCGGGATGATGTCCGTAAGCAGGACCACCGAGAATCCATCGTTATTGGCACGCTGGCCCGGCTGGGGCTGGGGCAGCTGCTCGGCATACTTGCCGACCAGATGGATGTTCTGGCCCTGGCCGTAATCCATGACCACGATGAACGGAACGGCCTTGCCCTCGGCAATCAGGTTGTCAAGGATCTGTCCGGTGTGGCCCTGAGCGGACCAGCCTTGCTCATTCTCTGCATTTCCATGCTGGAGATACAGGACAGGATACTTCTTGTTGGGGTTGTTCTGGTACTCTGCGGGTAGATAGACATAGCAGTGGCGCATGCTCTCGGTAGCCTTGGACCAGTAGTACTTCTCCTCGATTGCGCCCTGAGGCACGTTCTTGACCTGCCAGAAATCCATGTCGGCGGAAGGGATCTCGATACCGCTGCCCCAACGTCCGGCACCGAAGAAATAAACGGTTCCGGGATCAGGCACCGACGCTCCGTCAACATTCAGCTGATAGTAGTGGAAGCCTACATCCTGGGGATCGGAAGTTCCGGTCCATACACCGTTCTCATCCTTGACCATCTCGTACCTTCTGCCGCCGATGTCCAGCTGGACGGAATTGGCCTGCGGGGCACGGAGCTGGGCGCGTACGGCGCCCTGGGAGTTCACCATGGGATACTGATGCCCCAGCTGGTTGGTTACATTGGGCTTGAAATCTTCAACGGCTCCGGTAAATGACGGCACGACGTTGTTCCGCTGCTGGGCTGATGCCGCAAATGCTGCGAACATCATGAATAAAAAGACAATTTTCCTCATTTCTTATAGTTTAATGATTGGTTAAAACAATTAGTTCATTTTCAACGGGGTAGGGACCGGGACCTGTGAAGGCGAGTAACCGGTGGCCTTGCCGAACACGGAGAAGTCAAGGATGCTCAGGGGGCTGCTCTTGGGCCAGTCGAGCATGGTCAGGCGGACATAACGGCACTCGACGGGCTTGATCTCGTCGAACAGCACGTTCCTGGGAACGGTATTGCCGGATGTGTTGAGCACTTCGGTGAAGCTCTCTCCGTCCATCGAAACCTCGATCTTGTACTTGAATACCGGAGGAGTCGCGCTGCCGCCGAATCCTCTGCCGCCGCCACCGAACAGGATGCGGGAACCATCGATCTGGAATGTCTGCACCCTGTCGCGGTCAACTGCCGGCGAGAGGCTGATAGTGAGGGTGGGGTTGGCGTCGTCATCGGCAGGCTCCCACCATGTAGCGGTCGAATTGTCAAGGGCATATTCGGGGCCCCTGCCGGGCTTTTCGCTGGAAGCGACCTTTGCTGCTCCGGGGGCTCCGCCGCCAGTGCTCCTGGTCGTCTTGCCGACGGAAACGATGAGCGAGCCGGAATCTCCTTTGGCGGGATCCTTCACGACACCGGGAGCCCACTGGGGAGTGTCGGTCACGTTGCAGACCAGGTTGCCGTCCTTGTCGACGGTCACGCGGTCCATGCCGATGCGGCGTCCTCCGCTGCGGAGAACGATGGTGTAGAACTGCCAGATGTTGCCGTCAGGGCCGGTCACCATGCTGCCGTGTGCAGGACCGGTGACGATACCGTCCGTGCGGCGGAGCAGGGGGTTGTTGGATGCGTACTCGTAGGGTCCCTGTACATTCTTGGACTTGTAGTAACCCTCTGCATAGGTCCTCCACTGTGTGCCGGAAGCGGAATACTGGAGGTAATAGGTACCGTTGAGCTTATAGATCCACGGGCCTTCGATCCAGGCGACATCGGGGAACTCGTTTTGCTCTCCCTGGCGCTCCCAGATATGGTCGGGATTGAAGCTGAAATGGTGAGTGATAGGGCCTACGAACTGGGTGATGTCGTTGGGGTCGAGCTTGACGGAATAAATACCGCTGATGGCCATTCCGGGCCAGAAGAGGTAGGGCTGGTTGTCCTCATCTACATAGATATGCGGGTCGAAGCCCTGGCTCCAGCCGTGCTCGCGGTCGGGAGTGCCTTTCCACTGTCCGAGAACCTCGTACGGTCCGAGGGGATTGTCGGCGACCCAGACGTTCGAGCTGTTGCCGGTCATGTAGAACTTGCCGTTGTAGGGACACACGTCAGGCGCGACAGGGACACCTGCCACATAGTGGTACTCCCAGTTGAGCATGTCGGAAGAAACCCATGCACCGCCTCCCGTGCAGAACATGTAGTATTTGCCTTCCCATTTGAAGACGCTGACGTCTCCGGAGGCGCTTCCTTGTCCGATCTCCATGGGGAGGGGATTGCAGTAGCGTGCATCCTTGCCCAGGGTCTGGGCATTGAGCAGCCCGGCCGAGAACAGGACGGCTGCTGCCAGAATCAGAAATCTTTTCATAATGAAGTGTTATTATGTGGTTATAATCTGCTTTCGTATACAAATATAACGAAAATATGGGCAATTGCACTACTGGCCCGCCCAGAGTGACAGCAGCTCGCAGGCCTCGCTTACATCATCGGGGAAGTAACGGTTGGACTTGAAATATGCGTCAACTTCGTCCTTCTTCGCCGGGAAGAGTTTACGCATGTTGTTTTTCGTGGGAAGCATGACGGTGTCTCCGCTGTAAATGAAAACAACATTGGATACCCTGTAGGGATACTCCCGTTCCTTGTTCAATTCATAGGATCCCCCCTCGGTGTATAGTGTCCCGAGTTCCCGGATGGAGCTGGTCTGGGAAGTGGTTCCGTATGCCCCTTGCTTCGCATCCCTGATGATCTTGATATCCCGCCTTACGGCTATACCGGTATCCTCGGAGACCGGATACTGACGCAGGAATGCACCATCGTGCAGGATGAAGGTCACCGTGTCGATCCTTACTTTCAGGAGGTTGTCGATGTTGGATGCGGCGAGTTCCGTTCCGTCTTTATCGATGAATCTGAGAGTGTTGTCCAGCGCGCAGATGTTCATCTGTCCCTGTGCCGGCACCTGCCCGCGAAGATACACTGTGCCCTGCCCGAAGGCGGGCATCAGGTAATAGACTTCGTCGGGGATGCCCCGGACGGCGGAGTCCTGTGCCAGGACACCCGTCCGGGGCCCCAGCAGCAGGCATGCAGCCATAAGGTATTCCCACGCTGTCTTGATAAATCTTGAATGCATCATACCTCAAAGATAAACAATTATTCCCGATTCCTTCTTGGGATTCTCATGAAACAGTTATAACTTGCAGGAACAAACGGTATTCCATGCTATGAAAAGGTTTATGATTGCTGCGGCAATGGTCGTTGTTGCACTGACCGGCTGCAAGGACAAGGCTACGGAGTTTGATTTCGCTCAGGGAGTCAATATCGGCAACTGGCTTTCCCAAAGCTGGGTGATGGGCGAGCAGCGCGAGAAGATATTCACCGAAGAGGATATTGAGCTGCTGGCCGCAAACGGGTTCGACCACATCCGTCTCCCTGTCGACGAGGCGCAGCTGTTCAACACGGACATGACCTTGAACGAAAGTACTGTGGAACTCATCCACAGGACCATCGACTGTTGCATCAAGCATGGCCTGAAGGTCATTTTCGACCTCCATATCCTACGGTCCTTCCATTTCCTGGACAATGACGCTCCGCTGTGGAAAAGCACTGAAGAGCAGGATAAGCTCGTCAACATGTGGCGTGACATCCAGGGAATCCTTTGCGACTATCCCGTCACGAGCGTCGCTTACGAGATCTTGAACGAAGCCGTAGCGCCCACCGATGGACAGTGGTCCGACCTGATGCTCCGCGTCGTGTCGATGATACGCGAGACTGAAAAGGACCGTGTCATCGTGCTCGGCGCGAACATGCAGAACCAGGTCGGGCACGTCAAGAACATTATTGTCCCCGAGGGGGACAGGAACATCATCCTGTCCTTCCATTTCTACGAGCCGCTGCTCATCACGCATTATCAGGCGTCGTGGACACAGCTGCGCGACCTGCATTTCATCGGCCCGATGCAATACCCCGGGCAGCTTATACCGGACGATGTATATGCCGCGCTTGACGATGAAGAAAAAGCCGTCGTCGAGCCGTACAATCACTCTTACGACAAGGAATGGATGCGGCAGATGTGGCAGGAGGCCGTGGACTATGCCAAGTCCAAGGGCCTCACCCTTTATCTCGGCGAGTTCGGCTGCCTGGTCAACTGCGGGGAGGAGGTGCGTCTCGCCTGGCTCAAGGATGTCGTGGACCTGTGCCGCGAACAGGTCATTCCATATTCGCTGTGGGAGTACAACTCCCAGTTCGGCTTTGCCGACAGGGTGCACAAGGGAGTCGTGAGCAATCGCCCCTTGATGGAAGTTTTGGTCAAGTAATGGGAATCCGACAAAAAAGCATTACATTTGTTGTATAGATCAAATAACACTAACACTATGGCAGAAGAGACTAAAAACCCCATGGACCTCAATGGTGACGGTAAGGTAACCCTCGGCGAGAGGGCCCAGTATTATGCCGGTAAGGCAGGAGAAAAGATTGAAAAAGCCGCGAACCAGGTCCGCGACGAACTCAAGGAAGACGCCAAGGAGCTTGGTGCCAAGGCTTCCGTAAAGGCCAAGGAGCTTGGCGCAAAGGCCTCCTGCAAGGCTAAGGCAGCGGCCGCCAAGGCTTCGGACAAGGCCAAGGAAGTCTATGCCGATGCCAAGGAAGAGGTGGCTGAGGCCGCCTGCAAGGCCAAAGCCAAGGTAAAGGAACTCAAAGAGAAAAAGGCCTGACGCAAGCGTTCCTTTAGATTGGCGAGTTTTATCTGTGTCGCCATGAAAAGATTCGTTTTACTGGTTGCCGCCTTGCTGCTCCTGTGCTCGTGCCGGGAGCAGCAGGCGGCGCCTGCATATATCGTCCAGGTATCTCTGGGCGGTTGGAATTCTCCGGATTACACCGCGGAGAGCATCATAGACCGCATTGATTCGGTCAATCGCCTGATCCCGATAGAGAAGGTCATCATAGGATGGAGCCTTGACAAGGACATTTACCGGCAGGTCGGGGAGCATCTGCATGCCAAAGGCATCAGGATGCTGTTGTGGCTTCCCGTCTTTGCCGAGACGGAAGAAGTCTGCGACAATGTGCCGTCCGTCGATCTCTGGGGTGAGGCTCCGGCGGATTATGACCTGACGGACGGAGAAGGGTTCCGTTTCAACTGCCCGTCAGACCCGGCTAATATCAGCAACGTAGTGGCGCTGTATGACAGGCATTTCAGCGACTGCGGCTTTGACGGCGTCTTTCTCGACCGCATTCGCACCCAGTCTTTCGTAGGAGGCATCAACGGCGTGCTCAGCTGCGGCTGTCCGGAGTGTGCGGAACGCTATGCTGCCGAGGGTGTCAATCTGGAGGAGGTGAAAGACGCCTGGGCTTCCCTGGGTGACAGCTTCCTGTCAGTCACCTCATATTCTCCCGAATCCGGATTCTGTTTCGAGAATCTTGTAGCAGCCGCTTTCTTCAAGGCGAAGGGCCACATTGTCAGCGGTGCGGTCGCTTCGGTCGCCGACAGCCTCCGAAGCCGAGGACTCGAAGTCGGAATGGACTTGTTTGCGCCGTTCATGGCTCCTTTCGTCGGCCAGGATTACAATATTCTTGCCCGTCATGCTGATTTCATAAAGCCGATGCTGTATCGTATGACTTTCGCTCCGGCCGGGATGGGATTCGAGTATGACCTTTTGCGGAAAGCTGTTCCTGAAGCAACTGGATATCCGGATTTCGCGATGGATGTCGCTTTCCTGGACTCCCAGCTGGATGCGATGGCGGATTGCCCCTGCCAGGTTTATCCGGGCATCGAGATCAACTATCGTGAAGGTGTCGCGCCTACATCTCCCGCCTATGTGACCGAGTCCCTGGACGCCGTGATGCGTCACCGCTTTGCGGGCGCCGTCCTTTCCTGGAACATCATGGAAGCGCCCGACTCCCATATCGCCTGCCTTTTTCGTCGTCACTGAACAAATCCTGCGGTTTTGTTCAGATTTCCCGTTTTTCCTATAGATTCTGAACAAATAACGTTTTTTTGTTCAGAGTCAGATGTCTGTCCTTGTCAAAGGGGGTCGTCTTTTTTGTGGGAAAAGGATTATCTTTGCGGAAGATATGAGAATCGGGAACTTGGATCTGGGAGAGCGGCCGGTGCTGCTCGCGCCGATGGAGGATGTGACGGACGCGTCCTTCCGCATCCTCTGCCGCGAGCAGGGGGCCGCGATGGTGTATACGGAGTTCGTGCCCTCTGACGGATTGATACGCGATGCGGTCAAGGCCAAGGCCAAGATGCGCACGATCCCGGAGGAGGCCCCGGTGGGCATCCAGATATACGGCAATATCCCCGAATCGATGGTTGAGGCCGCAAGGATGGCTGACCGTGCCGCAGAGATCTGCGGAGGCTACGGATGCGACCTGGTCGATATCAATTTCGGATGTCCGGTGAACAAAATTGCAGGGCGCGGCGCCGGCTCGGGAATGATGCGCGAGCCAAACAAGATGGTGATGATCACCAGGATGATCGTGGACGCCGTGTCCAAGCCCGTGACGGTCAAGACCCGTCTGGGCTGGGACGAGAGTTCCAAGATCATAGTGGAGCTCGCGGAACGCCTGCAGGATGCTGGCATCCAGGGGCTTACGATTCACGGCCGCACCCGCCAGCAGATGTATAAAGGCGAGGCGGACTGGACCCTCATCGGCGAGGTCAAATCCAATCCCAGGATGAAGATCCCCATCATCGGCAACGGCGACATCAATTCCCCGCAGAAGGCAAAGGAGTATTTCGACCGCTATGGCGTGGACGGCATCATGGTCGGTCGCGCTTCCTTCGGCCATCCCTGGATATTCCGCGAAATCCGGCATTATCTGGACACGGGCGAACTGTTGCCGACGCTGAGCGTGATTGACCGTGTGGCACTGGCCAAGAGGCATTTCCAGTTGTCCCTGGATTTGAAGGGACCGGTACGTGGGGTGTTCGAGATGCGCCGTCACCTTTCATGCTATTTCAAGGGCCTGCCGGACTTCAAGGAAACCAGGATCAAACTCGTGACCAGCACGGACATCCCTGAAATCTTCGCCACCCTCGACTATATTGCAGAAAAATGGGGAAATGTGACGATGGAGGGTGCGGAGAGCGTCTACGGTCTCTGATTTTTTCTTATTTTTGTAAAACATCCGCTACGGAGCACCATGATAGACAAACTGCTTCTGTTTCCATACTACCTCGTGCTGGGCGTCCGGCACGCTCTCTTCAACAAAGGATTCATTTTCAAGACCCGGGAGGCCGAAGTACCGACCGTCTGCATAGGCAACATCACCGTCGGGGGAACGGGCAAGACCCCGCATACGGAGATGCTTCTGCGCGTGCTGCAGCGCAGCGACGACTGGGGCTTCCGCAACGTCGCCGTGCTGTCGCGCGGTTACAAGCGCAAGAGCAAGCGCTTCCAGCAGGTCGTCAGCGGCTCCAGCGCCACCCTCTACGGCGACGAGCCCGTCCAGATAAAAAAGAAGTTCCCTGCCGTCACGGTGGCTGTGGACAAGGACCGCATCGAGGGATGCAACTTCCTCTGCCATCCTGACCAGGTAATGACTTCGAAGAAGGCCCGCAAATGCGTCCACAAGGAAATGGAGCCCGCGGAGCTTATAGTACTTGACGATGCTTTCCAGTACAGGAAGCTCAAAGCCACTTACAACATCGTCCTGGTGGATTACAACCGTCCCCTGAACAAGGATATGCTGCTGCCGCTCGGCCGCCTTCGCGACCTTCCGTCGCGCCTGCGCGCGGCCGATGCCGTCATTATCTCCAAATGCCCGCACTACATGGAGGACGAGGAAAAAGCGGAGTTCCTGGCAGGACTCGGATACAAGGACTTCAACCCTGCGCTATGCGAGGCGGTAAACTCCAAGGGAGGCCGGCAGAAGGTCTATTTCACCTGCATCAACTACCGGCCCCTGGAGCAGATTTACGAGGAGGGAGATACCCGTTACATCTATACCAAGAAGCTCATCCTGTTCACCGGCATTGCCAAGGATACGCCCCTGCGCATGTTCCTGAGCGACAAGTACAAGATAGTCAAGCACCTGTCCTTCAGCGACCATCACAATTACACTAGGGCGGACGTCCGCACCCTGGAGTCCGCATCCAAGTCCTTCCCCACGGCGGCGATAGCCACCACGGAGAAGGACGCACAGCGCCTCGTGGACTGTCCGAAGGTGACCAGGAGGCTCAAGGACCGCCTGTTCCAGGTCCCCATCGAGGTGGCGTTCCTGTCCGAGCTGGAGGAGGCAGTTTTTTCCTCGACTCTCATAGATTATCTCAGAAAATACCAACAGCAGCAATATGTCGAGTAAAGGAAACCGCGGGAAAGGTTCCCGCAGCGGCCGCGGCGGAGCCGCCCGCAGAGCCCGGCCTTCGGCCGGCAGGCGGGCCGGCGGTGGCCGCGGCACCAAGTCCCTCCAGGATTATCCCCAGTTCATAGGGAAGGTCCTGATGGGCCGCGAAGGCTTCGTCTTCGTGGTCGTGGAGGGCGAGCAGGACGACATCTTCGTGAAGGC
>JBGUGW010000217.1:0-8367 GCA_045111695.1 Candidatus Cryptobacteroides sp.
CTCGACCTTGCCGGTCTTGTAGTCGACCATCCGGACTTCGCCGCGGCGGAAACTGTCCATCCTGGCGATGTATCCCTTGAAGCGGAAGCCGTCATAGTCCAGAAAACGCTCCAGTTCGAGGCCCAGTACCTCGAACGAATCCGTACTGTACGTGTCCATACATTCCAGGTCGCGGGCCAGTACCTTCATGACATATTGGAACACGACATCCTCGAAGACTAGATTGCGCCCGCTGACCTCGAAAGTGTGGAGTTCGGCCTTGATCAGGGAGCGTATGCGGACGCGCACCGCCTCGGGCCTGTCCATCCATGAACGGATGTACTCCCGGCTGATGCACCGCAGGGCTCTTCCGGAGTTTTTCTTCATCGTGTCGCGGTCCAAGGGGAAGTCCGGGTCCATGGCGAAGGGTCCCGTGTAGAGCGCGCACATGGTATTGTGGAAGACATTGCCTATCATGCCTGCGTCCAGCGACTCCGCCACCTCCTCCTCGGCCTTGAGTTTCTTGACGGTATGGAAATAGAATCTGGCGGGGCAGTACAGGTAGTTCTGCAACGAGGATGCGGACAGGTACGAATTGCGTACCACCTCCACGTCTTCATCGGTTTTCGGGATGTCCCCGGCTTCCGATCCTATGGATACGGCCGGCCTGGCGACATGCCTCGTGATGCCGGCTTTGAAGTGCAGCTCCAGCTGCTTGATATACCGGCTCTCTTCTCCCGCCCGCAACCCTTCGGTGCGGGAGTCATAGACCATCCAGACATTTTCCGCCCGGCTGACCATGCGGTAGAAATAGTAGGCCCAGACCGCATCCTGATACTCGTATGTGGGCAGTCTGAAGCCTTTGCGCAGCTCCGGAGGGATGAACGATGTGCTTGAGGACCTCCGCGGGAACACTCCTTCGCCGGAGGAAAGGATCACGAGATTGCGGAAATCCAGCGCCCTGGTCTCCAGGGGTCCCATGATCTGCAGCCCCTTGAGGGGCTCGCCGGTGAACGGTACGGATACCGGCCCCAGCACCTGCGCCAGCAGGCGCACGAAAGTGGCGGGCAGTATGGGGAGTGGCATGTCTGCCAGCCGGTTGACCGCGAGATAGCATTCGCGTGCGAAATCCAGCTCTACAGACATGTCCGGGACATACTTGAGCAGGGGAGCGACGGTCCTGATCACTCCGGTCAGGTACGAACAGAAGGAACGGATGACGTCAGCATCTGCTTTGCGTGGATCCTCCACCACCGGCCGGAATACAGCTTCGAGTACGGGATCGCCTGTGAAAGACTCCTGTGGTATATAGTATTGGGATCCGGATTTGATCCTCGTGACGGCTGCGCGTCCTTCCTCACCGAGCACTGACTTGAAAACACTGTTGGAGAAGATCGAGTTGACCTGCCGGTGATAGAAGTACCAGTTCCCGTCCTTGAGGCGCAGGTGCATCTGCAGGGCTGCGGCTTCCATTAGGAAGGAGTGGAATTCGCTGGCGGACATCGGGTAGCCCATAGTGACGTTGATGTCCTTGATTTCGGGAGGAATGCTGTTCAATACCGGCAGGAGCAGGCTCTCGTCCGGAAGGACCACCGCCGTATCGATACCCATTTGAGAAATGTCGCCCGCATGTGTTCTTACTGCCAACTCTCCGAGTATGGCCGGGAGCTGCATCGCCTGCCCGACGGACGAGGGTACTCCAAGCACGTCGATACGTGGTACGCTGCTTCCGATGTCTTCAAGCGGAAAAGCCTGCGGAAACTCCACGAGGTTGTCCTTCATGAAGAATGAAGATTTGTTGCGCGGGTCGCTGATCCATCCTTCGGACCAGTCCCAGCAGAAGGATGCCAGCCCTGCGTCCCTCATCCTGCGCATCACCCTGCGCTCGCATTCATTCAGCGCGTTGAGCCCGGCGAAAACGAAATGCTCCGTGCCGGGGAAGCTCTCTGCGAAAACGTCCGTCGCGGATTCGCTGCCGAGGCGCTCTGCGAGCGACCTATATACCATGCCCTCGTATGCCTTGCCTTCGGAAGAAAGCTTGGTGCGGAATGCGTTGTAAAGCGGCAGAAGGATGTTCCAGACTTGAAGGAAACTTGCCTTGACTCCGGTTGCTGTCCCCGGAGCGACCCCGCCCCCGTGCTTGAAATGCCCGAGGAAACGTTCGATCGCAGCTCGCTGGTTGTCCGTCAGGTAGGAGAAACCGTCGCGCATGTCCTTGAGGTCCGAGACATTGGTGAACAGACCAGATGGATCGACCAGATACTTGTCAACGTCATCGAAGTCGGACATCAGGACATCTCCCCAGAATATGAAATCATCAAGGGACTCCGCAGCAGGGAATACCTCACGGTAGCATCCGTACAGGTCCAGCAGGAGAGTGACTCGCCCGGTAACCGAGGCCCCTCCGGCATGATAGAAGAAGTCATTGACCGTGTACATGGCCGGAGCTTCGAGCGGACGCGTCCCGTCCTTCGCCACCGTCTCTGCAAGATACTTGCGGAAAAAGGCCAGCGAACGCCTGTTTGGAAAGACAAAGCATGTCTTCCGTATGTCTCCGGCAGAGTACCAGTACTCAGCCACTTGTCTCAAGAATGCTTTCATAATGCAAATATACCTAAAGCTTGTGCCATTCTGGCGCAACAATTCTAGACAATTGCATTTTTTTCTTTCTGAATGCTTTTTGAAAAGAGCAGCGATTGTGGTATTTCTCCCCGTTTTTCAACTTCCCATTTGTTTACAATAACTTCCCATTTTGTTTTTCTTTATACATTTTAGTGACATAACATTTCATAATTGAAAAGAGGGGTTGTGTTAGAGTGAAGAAAAACCGTAATTTACTTTGGTTTTCCCCATTCTTTTAGAGTGTATTTTACCGCAGACATAACACCTTTTTATTCATATCATCAACCACACCATGAAAAAAACAATCTTGAAACTGGCAAAGGCAGCATGCGCTGCCCTTGTTATGGTTCTGTTGTCCGGAAGCCTCGCTTTCGCCCAGAACCGGTCGATTTCTGGTACGGTCGTTGACGGAGCCGGTGTTCCCATCATCGGGGCCACCGTCATGGTCGTCGGCAACAACTCCATAGGAGCTGTTACCAATGTAGACGGCGCTTTTACGCTCAGCGTCCCCGCCGGTGCCAACATCGCTGTGTCCTGCATCGGCTATGCCACGCAGACAATCCCTGTCGGCAACCAGACTATTTTCAACTTTATCCTTGAAGAGGACACTGAGTTCCTCGAGGAGACGGTGGTTATCGGTTACGGTGTGCAACGCAAGAGCGACCTTACCGGATCCGTAGCTTCCGTGGGTGAGGCCGACTTCACCAACCGTTCAACCTCCGATGCTGCAGCCGCCCTTATGGGTAAGGCCGCCGGTATCCAGATCCTCACCTCCTCCGGTGCTCCGGGTGCGAGTTCCTCGATCCGCGTCCGCGGTTATTCGTCGAACTCCGGCAACATCGGACCTCTCCTCATCGTCGATGGTCTTCAGGTTGACAACATCCAGTACCTCGACCCTGAAATGATCGAGTCCATGGAGATCCTGAAGGATGCCGCTTCCGCCGCCATTTATGGCGCGCAGGCTGGTAACGGTGTCGTGCTCATCACCACCAAGACTGGCAAGAACGCCCGCGACGGCCGCGTGTTCTATAACAATCAGTTCTCACTCTCGACCCTGGCCCATCCGCTCGACATCATGAACGCCGAGGAGTACATAGCTTTCGGTAAGGACTATGGATGGCTGAATGACAATATGTTGAACACCATCAACTATAAGGGTGCCGATATCAGTTGGGGAGATGAAGTCTTCGAGCCCACATGGAACTCCCGTCATACCCTCGGTTTCCAGGGTGGTAATGACCGCGGAAGCCTGTTTATCTCGCTCAACAATGTAAACACTGATGGTATTTTCGCCGGTGACAAGGATCAGTATAAGAGACTTTCAGTCCAGGTGAACGCCGACTACAAGATCAAGTCATGGCTGACCGTGAGCAGCAACACTTCCATCGAGAAGTGGAGCACCCAGTCGATCTCCCAGCACTCTGACAATGGTTCCGTGCTCCTCGCCGCCATCACCTCCTCGCCTCTTGAGGCTCCGCGTG
Source organism: Candidatus Cryptobacteroides sp. (assembly GCA_045111695.1). Taxonomy (GTDB): domain Bacteria; phylum Bacteroidota; class Bacteroidia; order Bacteroidales; family UBA932; genus Cryptobacteroides. Next base: position 4,083 of record JBGUGW010000217.1, read on the forward strand.
GCCGCTATGAGGACCTGCCCGGTGACATGCAGCAGGCCATCGACAAGGGAATGAAAGTGATCCAGGATCCTGAGACCGGCCTCTACTGGACCGTCTCCCGCCTCGGTGAGACCCAGGGAGGCAGCCCGTTCGTCCGCCGCGACGCCACCGAGTCCACCAACAGTGGTATCAACATCCGTGGTACCCTCGCCGCGAACATCACTCCTTTCAAGGGCCTCGTGTTCACCTCGCGCTTCGGTTACCGCATCAACCAGAGCAATAGCCACAGCTACACTGAGCCTTATTACTGCTCTACCTTCGTTAAAGCTGACCTATACAGCATATCTGCAGGTAACAACACCGGTCACTACTATCAGTGGGAGAACTTCGCTAACTACAACAAGAAGTTCGGAAAGCATGATTTCGGCCTGATGGCCGGTATGTCCTACATCGAGAACAACAATGACAACATCTCGACGAGCGCCTCTGGAGCCAATATCCTCAGCGACTACGCTCCCAACTTCCAGTATATGAGTTATGTGCTCTCAGGTGCTGACGTCACCAAGAGCTTCAGCAACGCTCCCGGTAAGTCCTCCAGCATTTCCTACTTCGGCCGTCTGACCTACAGCTATGACAACCGCTATAGCTTCCAGGCCAACTTCCGCGCTGATGCATTCGACTCCTCCAAGCTGTCGAAGCAGGCCCGCTGGGGTTATTTCCCTTCAGTGTCCGCCGGTTGGACCGTCAGTAACGAACCGTTCTTCCGCGACAATGTCGACAAGAATGTGTTCAACTTCCTGAAACTTCGCGCTTCCTGGGGTGTCAACGGTAACGTCAACGTGCTGAACAACTATTCCTATGCCACCAGTGTCAATAAGGGCAGTGGTACCTGGTATCAGTGGGATGTCAACAGCCCGACCCTTTCTTACGGTGCACGTCCTGCCGGTATTGCCAATCCGAACCTGAAGTGGGAGACCTCCGAGCAGATCGACCTCGGTCTTGACGCCCGTTTCCTGAACAACAGGCTGACCCTCGGTGTCGACTGGTACAAGAAGATGACCAAGGACCTTCTCGTCCCTGTATCCCTCTCCGCTGCTTACGGTGTGTCCTCGACTACCATCAACGCTGGTTCCGTCGAGAACTCCGGTCTTGAGCTCGAACTCACCTGGAAGGATGTTATCGGTGACTTCAGCTATAGCGTGTCCGGCAATTTCTCCACTCTCAAGAACATGGTCACCTACCTCGATCCCACCATCTCCCGTATCGGTGGTACCGCTCCCCAGGGTTCGCTCATGCGTACTTACTTCGAGACCGGTTATCCTATTTGGTACATGAGGGGTCTGAAGGGCACCGGTGTCGCGAAGGATTATGTTTATTTCACCGATGACAACGGTGTGGAGCAGGTGTGGTACGAGCCCGGCCAGCCTATGTTCGAGGATATTAACGGCAACCATGAGGTTGATGACGAGGATTACCAGATGATCGGTCTGGGTATTCCGGACTACACCTTCGGTCTTACCGTGAATATGGCCTGGAAGAATTTCGACATGGTGATCTTCGGTTCCGGCGTCGCCGGCAACCAGATCTTCCCTTCGTCCTGGCGTACTGACCGTCCCCACTGTAACACCTATGCATGGTACTGGCGGAACACTTGGAAGAAGGATGGCGGCGCGGAAAACATGAACGCCAAGTTCCCTGCAACCAAGTACTGGAACCAGGAGGTATTCTCCTCAACCTACAACCTGTTCAATGGTTCGTACTTCAAGATCAAGCAGATCCAGCTGGGTTACACCCTGCCTAAGAGCCTCCTTCAGAAGGTCGCCATCAGTAGCCTGAGAGTTTATACTTCCCTCGAGAACTTCTTCTGCTTCACTTCTTATCCGGGTCTCGATCCAGAGACGGCAACTGCCAACAGCGCTTCCTCGATCGGTATCGACATGGGTACCTATCCTACCGCCAAGCAGGTTATCTTCGGTGTCAACCTTTCGTTCTAAATCCTAACAGACACGTAATTATGAAAAAGATACTTATTCCTTTCGCAATCGTCTGCGGTCTCATCCTCGCTGGTTGTAGTCAGGATCGTCTGGACATTCCCCAGAAGGGTGTCGTCGCCATGGAAGACTTCTATCAGACTGACGAGCACGCCGAACTGGCTCTCGTGGCAGCTTATGAAGCCATGGCTTCGAACTACATGACTCCGCGCTACAATGACAACTGGGTCATCTCCCTGTGGAACTACATGGGTGATGATATGTATGCGGCCGGTAACAACAAGACTGACAACGCCAACCAGAACGAGCTAAACTCCTTCCGCTATCTCATTGATAACGGTATAATGGGTAGTGCTTACAGAGGCCTGTATTCCGCCATCTATTCCGCGAACCTTGTGATCGACCATTTCAAGGATGGTCTGCCGGAAGGCGGCCCCACCGCGACCACCCAGCGTGTCGTCGCTGAAGCGAAGGTCCTCCGCGCCCTCTCGTACCTGTACCTGGCCCTCGGTTGGGGTACTCCTCCTATTGTCGACCATGTTCTTGATCCTTCCGAGGAGAAGCCCGGCAATGCCGCTTCCCAGGCCGAAGTTATTGATTTCATCGTCAAGGACTGCAACGAGGCCATGCCTTACATCGAGGACCGCAAGGGCCCGAACGACAAGAACGGTGCAGTGAAGGTGACTAAGGGTCTTGCCTACACCATCATTGGCAAGGCTCTCGTTTGGAAGGGTGACTATGCCGGCGCACAGGACGCTCTCGCCAAGGTGATCAACTCCGGCAATTACGCTCTGGTTCCTTCCGAGCAGCTCTTCGACAACTTCCATATCAAGGGTGACGGTAACTCCGAGAAGGTGTTCGAGCTGAACCTCGTGTTCGATTCCTCCGCTTCCAACTACAACAATCACGCTGGCGCCAACATGCCATGGCTGTGGAACTGGAGAAACGACAAGATGTATCTGCCTCTTGGTACTGGCTCTGTGATGTACGGAACCGGTTGGGGTGCCTGCAACCCTACCCAGAAGTTCATCGACAAGCTCATTGAGAATGACGGCATGGATTCGTATCGCCGCAAGGCTTGGGTCAAGACCTATGATGAGGTTCTCTACGAGATGCCTTATGCCTCCGACGGTGACAACCCGGTGATGGGTTATTCCGATTTCAAGGCATCCGATCCGACCAGAGGTATTTGGAAGGATGACGGTTTGTACGGCCACTGTGGATGGTTCATGTGGAAGCTCAACATCCAGAAGCAGGATCTGTCCAACAACAACCGTACGATGATGAACACCCGCATCTTCCGTTACACTGAAGTTCTGTTCCTGTACATGGAATGCGCTCTCCAGACCGGTAAGGATAAAGACAAGGCTTTCCAGTATCTGAAAGACATTCAGACCAGGGCAGGTGCCAAGCATATCTCCACGGAGTTCACTCTGCAGGAGGTCAAGAACGAGAAGATGCTCGAGTGCTGGCTTGAGGGCATGCGTTTCCTCGACCTGGTACGCTGGGGTGACACCGCTGAGCTCGCTCAGAACGGCAAGAGCTACCCTAGCTTCCGTGATAAGCTCTTCACAGAGGGCGCTGCCAAGCACGAGGGCTTCGTGGACTACAGCGATGCCGATTGGTGCATCAAACTGTATCCTAATTCCGGTTTCCAGAAGGGTAAGCACGAGTTGTTCCCGTTCCCCTTCTCCGAGGTTTCCGTCAACGAGAACATCGTCCAGAACCCCGGATGGTAGTCTGAATCATCAATTCATCTGAACCAGATGGGTGGCCGTTATACGGCCACCCATTTTTGGTTTTATGCAACGGGCGCTGAATTTTAATTATTTTATTATATAACACCAGTTTTTCTTAGTTCATAAAAAATTCTCCAATATGCATTGAAGTCTTAAAAATATTTCACTAACTTAGTAGTCGATTTAACTGACCATACTACTAAACTCATAACCTTTAACCATTGTAGCATGAAAAAACCATTGTTCTTCAAGGCAGCTGTGGCCGCATTGGTCATGGTATGCAGTCTGATGGGCGGTACCATTGCGTCCGCCCAGAACAAGACGATCAACGGAACAGTCGTTGACCCTCAGGATCAACCGATCATCGGAGCTTCGGTGATGGTGATTGGTAATTCCCGCCTTGGAACCGTCACTGACGTGAACGGTAATTTCTCTCTAAGCGTTCCCAACAACGCCAACTTGAGCGTATCATGCATCGGCTACAAGACTGAAACCTTCGTAGTCGGACAGCAGAGCACTTACCGCGTGGTCCTCGAAGAGGATGCTGAATTCATCGAGGAAACAGTCGTCGTGGGT
>JBGUGW010000218.1:0-4872 GCA_045111695.1 Candidatus Cryptobacteroides sp.
TACGTTTGGTCATCTTAAACGTTTTAGTGTCATTATACGGCAAAAGTAGAAATTTTTTCGCACGCGTAATATATGGTACGCGACGAACTGGAGGTTTTTCACGACGGACAGTTGATTTTGACCGACGAATTGACGATATTTGTAAAGAAAGTTTACGAAACACTTAAGTCCTTTACAGTGCTGACGTCCCGGGACGCCCTCATAATCCATCTGTTCGCACTCCTGCACGCAGGAGTGGCGCTCGGCTGCCGCGCCCTCGGCCTGACAGACGAGATCGCCCTCACGCTCCTCACGATGCTCATGGTGGTGATCATCTGCCTGAGGCGCGGGATGAGCGCCAAGTTCATGGCTTTCAGCCTCATACTCGTCAATATCATAGGCTTCGGCATAGCCAAGGGCATATCCTCGCTCGTGGGGCTCGCCTCCGCCTCCCCCCTGGTCGTCAACCCCATTTCCACTTTCCTCACTACTGAGATCGTCGGCTGGGGAACATATTTCATCGCCTACAGGTTCAGCCGGGACGGCAAGTTCCAGGTCACGGACAGCAGCGGCCTCCGCTGGCTGCTGACCGCCTTCGTGGTCATCATAGCCGTCCGCCTGACCATACTTCTTATACTTTCCGGAGGCATCGACAGGGAGAACCTCGTGGCGAGCATCATCGTGGACTACGTGTTCAGCCTCGGCGCACTGATATTCCTGGCCGAGAACGCTATGCGCATCAATGCGCGGGCGCTCGAGCACCAGGAGAAGGCGCGCCTGGCCCAGTACCGCTACATGAACCTCAGCCAGCAGGTCAACCCCCATTTCCTCTTCAACAGCCTCAACATCCTCGACTGCCTGGTGTGCGAGGAGAAGACCGAGCAAGCCTCGACCTACATCCACAAGCTGGCCGCCATCTACCGCTACCTCCTCCGCAACGAGGAGGAGCGACTCGTGAAACTCCGCGATGAGCTGGACTTCGTCGGGCAGTACGTGGACCTGCTCAAGGTCCGCTTCCCCGAAGGGCTTGACATAGATATCGACATACCCGAGGACAAGATGAACAGGCGCGTGGTCCCCTGCTCTGTGCAGCTGCTGATAGAGAACGCCACCAAGCACAACGCCGTGAGCCCCGACAAGCCCCTGCTGATCAAGGTAAGATGCGGGGACAACACCGTCATCGTGTCCAACACCCTCAACCCCAAGGTCTCATCCGGACCCTCCACGGGCCTCGGCCTGAAATACCTGCGCGAACAGTACCACGACGTCGCCGGCAAGGAAGCCGTCGTCCGCGTGGGAGAGAATGAATATACAGTAGAAATGCCATTGATCTAGAATAATTATGAAGGCGCTGATCGTAGAAGACGAGAAAATGGCGCGGGACAACCTCGCCAGGACCATCTCCTCCCTTTTCCCCGACATCGAAGTCGTGGGAACCTCCGCCTCCGTCGCGGAAACGCTCCGCTGGCTCCGCGATCCGTCCTGCACCGCGGACATCATCTTCATGGACGTCGAGCTCTCGGACGGCGACTGCTTCGAGATCTTCCGCCAGGAGAAGGTCACCGCCAAGGTCATAATGACCACCGCCTATGACAGTTACGCCGTCAAGGCCTTCGAGGCGGGCAGCATCGACTACCTGCTCAAGCCAATAGACCCGGCAGCGCTGCGCCGCGCAGTGGAACGCTGCCGCGAGCGCACCAGCAGCGTGGACCTGGACGCGCTCATGCGCGCCCTCGGCCGCTCCGACTCCCCCGCCTACAAGGAGCGCTTCATCGTCAGCGTCGGCGAGCGCATCATCCCCGTCAAGACCTCCGACATCGCGTATTTTTATTCAAAGGATAAATACAATTATCTCGCTGGCAAGGACGGCTCGCACTATATCATCGACTCTTCTATCGACTCGCTCGCCGATGAACTCGATCCCAAGAAATTCTTCCGCATCTCGCGCGGCTGCATCGTGGCCCTCGGGGCCATCCGCAGCGTCACCCGCCAGTTCGGCGGGAGGCTGCGCGTAGAAGCAGAGCCCGGACCACCGTTCGAAATGACGGTGGCCCGGGCCCGTGTGGACGATTTCCTCGCCTGGCTCGGATAACTACCTTCCGCTATCCTCGACCATTTTCTTCACCTTGTCGTTGAACTCCTTCTGCGACAGGAGGTTCTCCAGCGTCAGGTGGATGCGGTAGCGCCAGTAGTAAGGGCAGATCGCCGGGACGTTGATGCGCTCCTCGGCGGGCTCGGCGAACCTAAGCTCCGCGTCCATGCCCAGCCAATCCTGCAGCGGCAGGATGGTGAACATGGCCGGCGAGGCCAGGTGCTGCGCGATGATCTGCTCGCAGATATCGGGCTCGCACTGAGCCGGGGCCTCGCCCGCCCTGCCCAGCACCTCGTTGTAATAGCGCTGGATCAGGCCGCGGTCTTCCTCCTCCCACCAGGCCCTGAGCGGGCTCATGTCATGGGTGGAAGTCGTACAGACGCTCATGTAAGGATATTCCGAAGGAATGGCGAAAGTCTGGTTCGGGTCCTTCGGCATGCGCTGGATCTCGAGGGAAAGTATCCTCTGCGAATCCATCACCTCCGGCACGCAGGCCGGGATCATGCCGAGGTCCTCGCCGCAGGCGAGCATACCTGTCGAGCCCAGGAGCTCAGGCAGCTTACGCATGGCCTGATGCTTCCAGAACTCGTTGTGACGGCGGTAGAAGAAGTCGTCATACAGTTCGTTGAACGACCATTTCTGCCAGTCGTTGAGATGCTTGAACGCCTCCGTGTCGCGGCCGTTGATGCGCGGATGCCAATATCCCTTGTGGTGCGGATCCTCCAGGAACAGGCCGTCCACGGCCAGTCCCCTGTCGGCGATCTCCTGCAAGGTATACGGCATCGCCGGGCTGAAATGCCCCATCAGGCCGCTCTTCTCCGGCACGGGGATCTCCCAGATGCGGAAGAATCCCAGGATATGGTCGATGCGGAAAGCGTCGAAGTACTCCGCCATCTTGCCCAGGCGACTCTTCCACCAGGCATAGTTATCCTCGGCCATCTTGTCCCAGTTGTAGGTCGGGAATCCCCAGTTCTGCCCGTCCACGGCAAACGCATCCGGCGGTGCGCCGCACTGCGAATCCATGTTGAACAGGTCGGGATGGCACCATGCATCCACGCTCGTGCGGCTGATGCCGATGGGCAGGTCGCCCTTGAACACCACCCCCTTGCCGTGCGCATAGGCGCAGACCTCCTTGAGCTGCTTGTCGAGGTGGTACTGCACGAAGCAGTGGTAATCCACCTCGGCCTTGTGCCCGGCGTAGTAGTCCTTCGCCTTCTTCAGGCTGTACTTGGCGTAAGGACCCCACTTCGAGAAATCCGGCGTGCCGTTCTCGTCGCGCAGCGCGCAGAAAACGGCATACGGCAGCAGCCAGTGGGCATTGGCCGCGAAGAAGTCGCGGTAATTCTCGCTAGCGAGCACCTTCTCCCCCTCCGGGCCTGCGAAGACCGCCTTCAGCAGCTTCGTCTTCGCCTGGTTGACTTTCACATAGTCGATCTTCTGCAGGGCATTGAGCTCCGCCCGCTGCTTCTTGAACGCGGCCGTCACCTTCACCCCCGCCGCCGGCAGGTTGATGAACTGCGGATGCAGCGCGAAAGTGGAATTGGCATTGTACGGATACGAATCCATCCACTCGTGCGTCATCGTCGTATCGTTGATCGGCAGCAGCTGCAGCACGGTCTGGCCGGTCATCGCCGCCCAGTCCGCCATCTGCTTCAGGTCGTAGAACTCGCCCACTCCGAACCCGTCGTTGCTCCGCAGCGCGAATACAGGAATCGCAGTGCCCGCTCCGCGGAATCCCGCGCGGTCGAAGATCGCGGTCGAGTGCTCCCGCAGGAAGCCGTTGCCGCCCGCCGGCACATCGTTCCACGCATCGCGGAACGAAGTCTCGCCCCGCGCGGCCTTGCGGCTGTGATGCCGCCACTCCTGCCGCACGACAATCCCGTCGCAGATTACCTCATAGGTATAATCCAACAGCATGGCGCCCGTGAACTTGTCGATCTCGACAGTCCAGAAGCCGCCCTGGCAGTACTCCATGGGGTATTTCCTGCCCTGGCATACCAGAAACAGATTCTCTCCCCACTGAGTGTGGTATTCAATAGTGAATCTTGCTTTCATAACAGAATGCGGTTAGTTCGGAAGCAAATATAGTAAGAATGTAGGTGAAAAGGATTCCCGCACCCCCGTTTTTCCGACGAACTCACGGAATAACCCGCCGAAATGCAGTACCGGCGCTACCAACGGAAAAATCCCCTCCCCCCGAATGAAGAAAAAATTGCATTAATGGTTTTTCTTCGTATATTTGCAGTCCCGACCGGAATCTCCGCCGCGTGGAACTGGAGAGGTGGGTGAGTGGCTGAAACCACCGGTTTGCTAAACCGACGTACGGGTAATTCTGTACCACGAGTTCGAATCTCGTCCTCTCCGCGCAAAATGGCTCCCATATTTCTGGGAGCCATTTTTCGTGCAATTTCATCGCACCGTTGTCGCACCAAATCTTTGGAGAAGTGGAGAAATGGGGCTATCTTCACAACGATAAACCGGAATTTGAATATGCGAAAGTCATTCTGTTATTCTCTTTTTATTATCCTGTTTTCGGTCACCTCGTGCGGCCTGTTTGACAACCAGGATACACACCCTGGCTATGTGCGTCATTGTATACGTATCATGGACAGGCACGCCCTCTACTCTGACACGCCCGAGTGGAAGGCCCGGAAAAAAGAGTTTCTCGCGGCAGCGGATACTGTATCTACCCTGGGATGGGCCAATTATCTGGTATATCAGGCGGCACAGGTAGCCGGCGGGAAGCATTCCGCCCTCATGGCTCCGGTGAGGGATACCGTGAATTATCCCGAATTCGCGCC
>JBGUGW010000219.1:0-1185 GCA_045111695.1 Candidatus Cryptobacteroides sp.
GAAGGCCGAGCAGCCGTCGCCGCTTTCCGTGAGGATGTGCGCGGCCAGCGTGCTGGTCGTGGTCTTGCCGTGCGTTCCGGCGACGGCGAGGCATTCCTGGCCGCGGGTGATCTCACCGAGGCTCAGCGAGCGTTTCACCACGCGGTAGCCGTTCTCCCTGACATAAGTCAGCTCCGCGTTGTCAGCTGGGATGGCGGGGGTATAGATGACGAGCGTCTCCGCGGCATCCTTGGGAACGAAGTCCGGATCGTCCTCGAAATGCACTCCGATACCTTCTTCCTGCAGCTTTGCAGTCAGTTCGGACGGCGTGCGGTCATACCCGGATACTGCAAACCCCTTGAACTTGTAGTACCGTGCGATGGCGCTCATGCCTATGCCGCCGATTCCTATGAAATAAACGTTCTTCATTTTTCCAGCAGTCTGTAAACTTCCTTTGCTATGTCCATGGCTGCGTCCATGCGCGCCAGAGGAGCGACATTCGTCTCCATCGCCTTGATCTTTTCATGGTCATGCGCGAGCGAGACGGCCTCCGCCATCATCTTTTCGGACGCTTCCGAGTCTTTCACCAGTATGGCTGCGTCCTTGCGCACGAGCGCCATGGCGTTGTGCGTCTGGTGGTCCTCCGCCACATTGGGCGAGGGGACGAGGATGCAGGCCTTCCTGGCGGCACAGAGCTCGGACACTGAACAGGCCCCGGAACGGGAGATCACCACATCCGCCATGGCGTATGCGAGATCCATCCTCTTGATGAAATCCAAATGCTTGACCCCTTCCAGGGGGTTGTCCTTCCGCGCCTCCGACATGAAAGCATCGACCTGCGGTTTGTAATACTTGCCGCACTGCCACAGGACCTCGATGTCTTCTCCTCCGGGACATCCTTCCGAGATCCATTTCTTCATGGCCTCGTTGAGGGTGCGGCTGCCGAGGCTGCCTCCGACGATGAAGATATGCTTCTTGTCAGGATTCAGGCCATAAAACTTCAATCCTTCCTCCTTCATTTCCTGCGTCACCGGGACAATCTCCTTACGGATGGGATTGCCGGTGAACACTATCTTTTCGGCCGGGAAGAATTTCTCCATGCCTTCGTAGGCGACGCAGATGCTTCCGACTTTCTTTGCCAGGATCTTGTTGGTGAGTCCGGCGAATCCGTTCTGCTCCTGGATGAGGGCGGGGACACCCTTGCGC
>JBGUGW010000220.1:0-4211 GCA_045111695.1 Candidatus Cryptobacteroides sp.
GAAGGTCGGACAGGGATCCGTCTCCATCGACGGGTGCGATCCTTACAAGCGTCAGCCCTCGCTGCTTCAGTCCGTCTATTACCTTCCGGACGAGGTCATGCCCTACAATCAGACCGGCACCCGCTTCGCCCGCTACGCCGGCGCTTTCTGGCCCGGCTTCGACCAGGACAAGTTCACGCGTATCATGAAGGAGTTCGAGACCGATCCCGACCAGAAGATGAACAAGATGTCGGCCGGCCAGCTGAAGAAGACCTACATCGCCTTCGCGCTTGCCTGCAACACCAAGTACCTCTTCATGGATGAGCCTACGAACGGCCTGGACATCCCTTCCAAGGCCCAGTTCCGCAAGGCCATCGGCCTCTACACCGCCGAGGATTCCACCATCGTCATATCCACACATCAGGTGCGTGACCTGGAGAACATCATCGATCCCATCATCATCCTTGACCGCTGTGACGTACTTATGAACGCCACCATCGAGGAGATCACCGAAAAGCTCTACTTCGACTACGGCACCACCCTGCATCAGGGCGCCCTGTATTCCGAGCAGCTGCCCGGAGGCTTCATCCAGGTGCTCATGAATACCGAAGGTCTTGAGAGCAAGGTCAACATCGAGGCCCTGTTCAACGCCGTACACAGGCACAAGGACCTCGTAAAGGGAATGTTCAACAAATAGGAAAAAGGAGGAAAGATCATGAACAACGTATTCGATATCAAAAGGTTCGGGCGCTATTTCGCCTATGACCTCAACAACGCCCGAAACAATTTCGGCGTGTCGGCGCTGACCGTCGGTCTCCTGCCCCTCATCCTTCTGTTTTTCAACACCCTGTTCGGCCTGGTTTTCACCGGCGATGTCCCGCAGGTCGCGCTGCCGGCAAAGGTGGTCATCCTTGTCTTCGCTTTCATCATTGTCGCTATCTCCGGCCCCGTCAAGCTCTACGGACATCTGACTGAACGCAAGAGCGGCTCTGACTGGCTGATGATCCCGGCTTCCTCTTTCGAGAAGTTCCTCTCCATGGCCCTGATGCTGTGCATCGTCCTGCCCGTGGCAGTCCTTGGACTCTTCTCCGTCTGTGACCTCCTGCTGTCCTGGATCGTGCCGGTCTACGGCGACTCTGTAGTACGCCAGCTCGGCAGCGGATTGGACAAGCTGGCCGACATCGACAATGTCAGCGTCATGTTCCTGTCGCCCGGCGGAACAGTCGTAAGTACTTGGCTGAACTGGTGCGTGGGCATACTCCCGTTCGCATTGGGCGCCATCTGTTTCAAGAAGGGCAAGGCAGCCAAGACCATCCTTTGCCTTATCGGCTTCAACATGCTGCTGTCCCTTATCATCGCCGTCATTTTCAAGAGTGTCGACATGAGCAACTTCGAAACCTTCTTCGAGAACCTTACTGCCGATAACGCCGGCTTCTGGGTCAACTTCTTCATCAACGCATTCTATCTCGTGGTCGTCGGCGGCATGCATACTGCGCTGTACTTCCGTGTCAGGACCATAAAGCATTAGTACCATGGAATTCGATCCCAACAAACCCATCTATCTCCAGATCTGCGACAACATCTGTGAGCAGATCCTGAGCGGAGGATTGGCGCCGGAGAGCCGTATACTCTCTGTAAGGGAGTATGGAGCATCCATCGGAGTCAACCCCAACACGGTGGCCCGTTCGTACGAGAAACTCACGGACGCCGGCATCATCTACAACAAGCGCGGCATCGGCTACTTCGTGGCGGCCCCGGCCCGCGACATCATCCTGGAGCAGCAGCGCCGCGATTTCCTTGAGAACGAGGCACCCCAGTTCATCAAGAGGATGAAACTCCTCGGCATCGATCCCAATGAAATCCTGAAGAACTCTTAAAAGACTGAATGAAATGAAAAAGAATATAATCATCGCCGCTTTGTCGGCACTTACGCTTGTATCGTTCACTTCCTGCACTTTCGTCAAGGTTAACCGCGGCGCGTTCGAAGGAGTATCCTCTGACAGGGTAGTCCCCAGCAAGGAAACGAAAACCGTGACCTACGACGTGGAGCAGTTCTCGGGCATCGAGTCTTCCGTCGCCGCTGACATCGTCTACAGAATGATGATGGGGGAGTCTTCCATCAAGATCGAAGGTCCTGAAAACTACGTCGACAGGATCGGATACGAGGTCGAGGACGGCGTCCTGAAGCTCAGCTTCGACGGAAGGCAGACGGGCGGTAAGGTGGTCATCACCGCGCAGTCCGAGACGCTGAACATGCTCAGCATCCGCGGAGCGGGAGATTTCGACGCTCCTTACGGAATAGTCACTCCATCCATGGACATTGATATCCAGGGAGCCGGTGATATCGATCTGAATGGATTGGACTGCATCGGTGACGTATCTATTGCTGTCCGCGGGGCCGGTGACATCGATATCAGCGAGCTGGTCTGCAAGCAAGTCAAGGTCGATGTGATGGGCGCCGGTGACGTGGTGCTGAAGGGAGATGCTGCTTCAGCTGACCTCTCCATCAAGAGCGCGGGCGATATCGACATCTCAGGACTTAATGTAGAAGATGTGACTTCGTCGGTGCAGGGAGTAGGCTCAATTAAAAGAAAATAAAGCGTTTTTGTTTGTGTTTCCGTGAAAATGCGTATATTTGCCATACGTGTCTGAAACCTTTGCCGGTTAATCAAACTCCGGATGTTTAGGTCATTAACTGCAAATATACGCATTCTCATTTTAGTGTCGCTGCTGGCTGTGTCAGCGGCTTTCACCGGTTGTGACCATGACAATGCCGAAGATATCAATAACGTTGAGTTCAACGTCAAGTTCTTCTCCGTGTCCGGAACGGTTTACGACTCCTCCGAGTCCATGCCCGGCGTTCCCCTTGAGGATGTAAAGATCACGATGACGGCATACTGGTACAACGATACCGCCCGCGAGGCGCCCATTTACTCGGAGACCATGTGGACCTCCTCCGACGGCAGGTACCACTTCTCTAAGAAATGGAATATGACCATGCAGAACGTTTTCTTCGTCCTGAAGGTCAGCGATGACTCCAAGTCGAGGTCCGTGCGTTTCAAGCCGATCGAGCAGGAGCTGTACCTGCGTTCTCACACCGACACCTATGACAGCGTCACGCACTCCTATGAAGTACGTGACAACGACTTCTACCTGCTTCCCGAACAGCCCTGATACGGCACTTCAACCGTCTGCCTCCGCTTTCCCGCCATATACGGGGAAGGAATCCCGTTTCCTCCCTGAAAGCCCTCCTGAAATCGCTCTTGTCCTGGAATCCCACGGCCCTGGCGATCTGTGACATGGTCATGTCCGGACGGGAGAGCAGGAGTTCTTTGGCGTCTCCTATGCGCAGGCGTTTGCGGATGGTGAGGAAACGCTCCCCGGTGCAGGTCCACAAAAGGTCGGAGACATCTTCCCGCGGCACTCCCAGCCTTCCGGCGATACTGTCCATGTCCGAAGCCGGGTTCAGGTACTCCCGGAACAGTATCCACTCCATCAGTTCCTGCCCGATGATCTTCCGGGCGGGTGTGACTGACAGTTTTCTGGAGAAGGATGACTTGAGGGCGGAGAGGTATCGAAGTCGGATGTCCATAGTCTATGGTTAAGATTAGATGCTATAAATTTAGCAAAAATGTCTAAATTTGTAATCTTCGACATTCAATAAACATAAAACGATGCTTGACATTCACAATTTCGAAAGGTTCGCGGAGATGGAAACCCCATTCTATTTCTACGACATCGACCTTTTTGAGCGGACTGCGGATACCCTCGCCGCTTTGTCCGACTCCTACCGCATCAAGGTCCACTATGCGGTGAAGACCAATACGGAGGAGCGCCTGCTGCGCTCGCTGTCCGCCCGCGGTTTCGGTTCGGACTGCGTAAGCGCCAATGAAGTGGTCCTTTCCGCGAAATACGGTTTCGCTCCCGAGGAGATCATGTTTGCCGCCGTCGGCATGACCGACTAGGAGTTCCGCACCTCCCTGGAGGTCGGGATCGGCTGCTTCAACGTCGAGTCCATCCCCGAGATGGACGCCATCGACGCCATTGCGGGAGCAATGGGAGTGAAGGCGCCCGTAGCGCTCCGCATCAACCCCAACATCGATCCCCATACCCACAAGTACATCACTACGGGCTTGGAGGAGAACAAGTTCGGCATCTCCCGCTTCGAGTTCGACGCCGCCCTGGACAAGCTCAATTCCTGCAGGAACCTCGAGTTCAAGGGACTCCTGTTC